>DNGN01000253.1 GCA_003486225.1 Chloroflexota bacterium | reverse complement strand
AGAGTAAAAATCTGCAAAAAAAGACCGTGAAAACGATCCAGAGGATTTTGGCTGGAGAGACCAATATCTCCGAAAGACCCCTTGGCTGCTTGTCCATTGCGGGGATCATTGTCGGGGGCATTATCCTGCTGCTGCTGCTTACTTCGCTGGTCAGTGCTGTATTATAACCATCATCCACACAGCCAAAATCAATCCATCTGGCCGGCGAGGATTTTGATCTTCTCCCAGGGCTTGAGGGATTCGTCCTCAGCCAGGATGGTGCGCAGTTCATAGATCTGGTCTCTCAGCAAGGCGGCTTGTTCAAACTCAAGTGCCTTGGCAGCTTCTTTCATGCGTTGTTCGAGGGCTTCGATCATGTGCTCCAATTCTAACTTGGGCAGCTGCCTGGGTTGCCCGACTGTATAGGCTGCGCCTTCTTCGGCAACTGCTGGCATCGTGACGCGGTCGGTCAGGTCGCGAATGGCTTTGATGATACTGACCGGCTCGATGCCGCGTTCCAGGTTATAGGCCACCTGCTTCTCACGGCGGCGGTTGGTCTCTTCGATAGCTGCCTGCATGGCTTCTGTGATCATGTCTGCGTACATGATCACACGTCCGCTGACATGCCGGGCGGCACGGCCAATGGTTTGGATCAGGGCAGTTTGCGAGCGCAGGAAGCCTTGTTTATCGGCATCCAGGATGGCAACCAGNNACCCCCATGCGCAAGTCTCGCAGGATGCCGATCCGTTCAAGGGTATCGACCTCCGAATGCAGGTAATGCACCTTGATCCCCATTTCCATCAGGTAATCGGCCAGATCTTCTGCCATACGTTTGGTCAGCGTCGTGACCAGGGTACGTTCGCCAACCTCGATGCGGGACCTGATCTCACCGATCAGGTCATCAATCTGTCCTTCAATCGGTCTTACCTCTACTTCCGGGTCCACCAGGCCTGTCGGCCGGATGACCTGGTCCACAACCTGGCCGGCATGCTGTAATTCATACGGCCCGGGGGTGGCGGTGGTGTAAATGACCTGCCCCATATATTCTTCGAATTCGTTGAATTTGAGGGGACGGTTATCCATGGCGGATGGCAGGCGGAAGCCATACTCGACCAAGGTCGATTTGCGGGACTGGTCACCGTTGTACATACCGCGGATCTGGGGAATCGTCATATGCGATTCATCGATGAAAAGCAGGTAATTGGGAGCGAAATAGTCGATTAGCGTCCAGGGGTGGGTGCCTGCCGGGCGTTGGTCCAGGTGGCGGGAGTAGTTTTCCACCCCCGCACACGAGCCTACCTCGCGCAGCATTTCCAGGTCGTAGCGGGTGCGCTGCTCAAGGCGTTGGGCTTCCAGGAGTAATTCCTTCTGCTTAAAGTACGCCAGGCGTTCTTCAAGCTCCGACTCAATGGAGCCCAGCGCAGCCTGGAGTTTGTCCTCTTCTGTGATGAAGTGTTTGGCCGGGTAGATCGAGACCTGCTCCATTTCTTCCTTAATTTCACCGGTGAGCATGTTCATCTCCACGATCCGTTCGACTTCGTCTCCAAAGAATGTGATGCGGTATCCTGTCTTATCCTGATATGCAGGTACCAGGTCAAGGGTGTCGCCGCGCACGCGGAAACTGCCAGGCCCGAGATCGATGTCGTTGCGGGTGTAATGGATTTCCACCAGACGCCGGAGTAAAAAGTTGCGCCGGATGGCTTCGCCAATTTTGAGGTTGACGACGACTTTGCCGTACGCTTCGGGGTTGCCAAGGCCGTAGATGCAGGAAACCGATGCGACGATGATGACATCCTTCCGGGACATCAGGGATGTGGTGGCCGCCAGCCGCAGGCGTTCGATTTCTTCGTTAATATCGGTTTCCTTCTCGATGTAGAGATCCCGCCGCGGGACATACGCTTCGGGCTGGTAGTAGTCATAATAGGAGGTGAAATATTCGACCGCGTTGTCCGGGAAGAATTCCTTGAACTCGGCGTATAGCTGGGCTACCAGGGTCTTGTTGTGGGCAATCACCAGGGCCGGCCGCTGGGTAGCCTGGATGATATTGGCCATCGTGAAGGTTTTGCCTGTGCCGGTGGCTCCCAGCAAAACTTGGTGCTGGAGCCCTTGATCCAACCCAGCCACCAGCTGGGAGATTGCTTCAGGCTGGTCGCCGGTGGGTTTGTAAGGAGCTTGCAGTTTGAATTCTTTCATGGGTCAGGTCACTTTAGTTTTACTAATGGCTGAGAGGTGGGCAGGGAAGCGGAAGGTGCGAACTATACTATTATAGAACAAATGTCATATTTCGTGAAGAGACATCTACACCCACAGTTGGAGAAATAGCCGCCGGGGTTGGCAAACTCCCTAACACGGATGCCTAACCAATATTTGCTTGCGTACACTTTGTTAGCGGATATAGATCGGGTTGCTGAAAATCCAACCCCGCCGCTTGCCGTTGAATTCGATATAGGCTTCTACGCGATAGACTCCAGGTTCATCAACCCGGTGGATCAGCGAAACCCGCTTGCGCGAGGTTTTGATCACCTGCCCATCTTTGAGGAGCAGGCATTCTGCTGCCTGGGGGAGTTTGATCTGCAGGGTCACCGACTGGCTGCCTTCTATCGTGTCTCCCATGATGTGATCTTTCTTGTCGGAGTGCGCTGAAAAACGGAATCCTTTGGTGGATGCCGGTAAATCGTATCCGATGAAGGCGTGACCGGCGGCCAAAGCCTGGTAGATCAACTGCTTATCGGTTGAAAGGTTGCCTTTTAGCGGCTCAGTCAGCAGTAGGTGCGTGTTCACTGCCCGAAAATGCTGTTCATATGGGAACAGGGAGCGTTTAATTGGCCCCAAAGAGCCAACCATCTGGTGGGCATCCGATCCTCCAACCGCGACCACCGGCTTGCCTTTCGCAAGCAGTTGGTCCCAGAGGGTTAGTGTTTCCGGCAGTGGGCCATGCGCCACCTGGTCGAAGTTAAAAGAGTACCGGATGGCTGGAATGTACCCGGTGAGCAGAGATTTGAATTCAGACATTGCATTCCAGAGCTCGATGCCGTTAAATCCCTGTACTTCCCAACTGACCCAGGAGAGGTCTCCCTGGTTGAACTTGGCGGACTCTGGGTCTACGGGATGGGCAATAAACGACAAGCCGCCGGCCTGTGCGATCTGATTGATCAGATTTTGCGGGTCGGGGCCATAGTGAGACATTTCCCGCTCAGTGCCAAATACCAGCAAATGGTTCTTTTGCGGCTGGCGGGCCTGGTCGTGTACTTCTTCTCCGACCAAAACGAGGACTTTCTGCTCACCCTCGGTGAAATATTTTTCAACTCCCTGCACCCAGATGTTGTGGTCCGTGATGATGATGGCATCCAATCCTGCCCGGATAGCTGCCTGGGCCAGCTCCTCATGGGTGCCTGTGCCGTCCGAATAGCGGGTATGCATATGTAAATTTACAGTGATTTCTTCCATAGTGAGTATTATATTTGTTTGTGGTTGGTTTGACAAAATTGCCTGGTAAAAGGTATAATCCGCCTGTTTGATATTGATCGAACAAAGTTCGATTAATCAGATTGTGCCACCCGATGGTCAATCTGATTTATAACAAGGAGCAAGGAATGGAAACCTTTTTAGACATTGCATTGATTATAACGTCAATTGCCCTGATTATCAGTGTTGTTTTGCAAAGTAAAGGCGGCGGGCTTGGTGGTTTGGTGGGTACCGATACCAGCGGTGCGTTCTCCGCACGCCGCGGGATTGAGAAGACCCTCTTCAATGCCACAATCGTCCTCAGCGTGATCTTTTTTGTCCTGGCTACCATCACTGTCGCTGTCACTGGATAAATTGAAAAGTACGGGAAAATAATAAAAGGGTTGCTTGCAGGGTATCCTGTGGGCACCCTTTTTACTATTTCAAAACAAACACAAGCGCGGTAAGATTGAATTATGAAAAACCTTAGATGGCAGATAATCATTGCGATCCTTGCCCTGGCAGCCGTAGTTCTGCTGCTGCTCAATCAAACCCAGGTCGGGGAGACAATTTCTCAGGTAATTGAGCCTGCTGCTGCCGGGGGGGTGTATGTAGAAGGCCTGGTAGGTAAACCTGTCCGCTTTAACCCGCTGTTGGATGATTACAACCAGGTGGATCAGGACGTTGACCGGTTGGTGTTCAGCCGGATGATCCGTTTTGATTCGTGGGGCAATCCCCAACCCGAACTCGCCGAATCGTTTGGTGTCTCGGTGCTGGGAGACATCTTTAATATTCAGTTACGACAGGATGCTGTTTGGCATGATGGGATGCCTGTTACCTCAGCAGATGTTCTCTTCACGATCGAACTGATGCGTAATTCTGAGATGCCTATTCCCGATGATGTCCGGGCGCTGTGGAATTCGGTGGAGGTGATTGCTTTTGATGCCCTTAACCTGCAATTCAGGCTGGCGGAACCTTATGCCCCCTTCATGGATTACCTTTCCTTTGGCATCCTGCCGCGTCATTTACTGGAAGGGAAATCAGCGCAGGAACTGATCAATGATCCTTTTAACTTGCTCCCGGTTGGCTCTGGACCCTATAAAATCGTTGATCTCCAGACCGATGGCGGCGAGATCACGGATGTTGTCCTGGAAGCCTTTGAAGATTATTACATGGGCCAGCCATACATCGAACAGGTCGTTTTCCGGTATTTTGAAAACACTCAGGCGGCCTTGGACGCCTACCGCCAGGGAGAGATCCTGGGAATTGGATCGATCGCAGACGAATCCCTGGATGACGTTCTGGCGGAAAGCAACCTCAACATCTATTCCGTCCGCATCCCAGCTATGACGATGGTACTCTTTAATCTAGGCGAAAATGGTCCGAACTTTTTCAAGGAAGCCCCTGTCCGGCAGGCCCTTATGACGGCTCTGAACCGCAACTGGATGATTGATAAAGCCATGCATGGGCAGGCCATTCTGGCCAATACCCCCATCATGCTTGGGTCCTGGGCATATTTTTCCAAGATTGAGGCGTACGATTACAGCCCGGAAGATTCGATCATCCAGCTGCGTGCCAACGGGTACGGACTGGTAACCGAAGGCAGCCTGGTGCGTGAAAAAGAAGGCGAGCGCCTGAGTTTTGAGCTCATCTACCCGGACACGGATCGTTATGCCGCTCTGGCAGAGATGATCCGCGATTATTGGGCTGAGGTAGGCGTGGAAGCCAATTTGCTGGCCGTTCCGCCGGATGTTATGGTGCGGGACTATCTTGAAACGCGTAATTACCAGGCCGCTCTGGTGAACCTGGCCTTGTTTGATTCGCCAGACCCTGACCCGTATCCCTTCTGGCACCAGGCCATGATTACCAACGGGCAGAATTATTCACAGTGGGATGACCGCCGCGCGAGCGAGTACCTCGAACGTGCACGCGTGACTCCCAGCCAATCTGAACGCACCCGTTTATACCGCAACTTCCAAATTCACTTCTCCAGGGAACTGCCAGCCTTGCCTTTGTTCTTTGGTGTGTATAATTATTCGGTTGACCAGCAAGTTCGCGGCGTTCAGCTCGGCCCGCTCTATAATCTCAGTGACCGTTTTGACAGTATTTACCTCTGGTCCCTGGAAACCGGTCCTCAAGTTGAAGAAGCCCCTGAAGTACAAAATCAGGAGTAAGCCATCAAAGAAAAAACCAAAGCCCAGAAGTTCTCTGGGCTTTTTTATTTTAAGAATTCAGGGCGTCAGCTGTGGGCTTGGTGGCTGCCTAAAATGTAGCCGGCGGGTTATTGCACCTGATAAAGATTACGGTAGATATCAAAAAGCTCGTAGATATAACGGATGTAGTTGCGCGTTTCCGAGAAGCGGATAACCTCGACGAAGAGGTCTGGGTCGTTATTGGATAAGGGGATCCATTTGAGCGTGTTGCCTGCCCCGCCATTGTAGGCCGCCAAAGCCTGGTACAAGTCCCCACCGAAGGCATTCAACTGCCGTTCGAGGTAATTTGCCCCCAGGCGGATATTGACGAAAGGACGGTACAGGTCATCCTCCGTATAGTTCGGCGGCCAGGCCATGAGACGCGCAATTTCCTCCCCGGTCGATGGGATGATCTGCATCAGCCCGCGGGCGCCGGCTGTGGAGGTGACAAACCCTTCAAACAGGCTTTCCTGCCTCATCACACTGAAGAGGAACAGGGGATGGAAATCGGTCTCCCCTGCGGCGGCAACCACCAGGTCTTTGAAATACAAACCGAAACGGATATGGTTGAAGTAGATAGGAGCTGAAAACGTACCTGCATCGTCCATCCCAGCCAGATCCAAAACCTGCCGGGCGGTCAGCACCGCGGATCGGTACAGTCCCAAATCTACCAGGTAGCCGGTGAGCCGGAAACTCTTGCCGGGGTCGCTGGAAATATCCTGCCGGTAGCTCTCAAATTCGCGCCGGGCAGTTTCGTATAGCCCTAAATTCCACAGTTCTGTGCCCCGAACCATGCGGGGATCCGAGAACAGGGGGCTGTAATCGCCGAGGTTCTCCTCCACAGGAATGTTAAAGGTGGTGTGCATCCAGGCGATGGCTTCGGCGCGTTCAATATCCAGGTTGAAGTTTAATGACATCTGTGCAGGAGCGGAGAATGCCGGAAGGTTGGCCAGCAAATCCTTGGCGCGCTCGCTGTAATATCCTGTAGGGTCGCTGGTGCTGGCCTGGATCCAAGCATCTTGTGCGGCATCGGGATTGCCTAAGGCCTGGTAGCATTTGCCAATCCACAGGTAAGCCGCAGCAACGTTTCCGGGGGCGGCGGCCACACCCAGCGAGCTCTGAAAGGAGCCAATCCCATTTTCAAATTCCCCCAGGCGGTAGCGAGTGATCCCGGCCTGGAAGAGGCTGTCGAAAGCCCAGCTGGAAGTGGAAAACTGGGATCCGGCGCGTTCCCACAAGCGGGCTGCGTTCCTTAAATCCAGATTCCTTTCCGCGATCCGGGCTGCATAATATAAATATTCGGGGGCTTTTTCGTGCAGGGGAGAACGGTCAACAAAATCGAGGTAGGTTTTTATGGCATCATCAGGTTTGTTCTGATAGATGAACATGGCCGTGGCTATTTCGTCGAAAGCGGATGGCCAATAGCGTTCGTTGATATGGTCATCCACGATCTCCTGCCAGGCTTCGATGGCTTTGGCATGCTCGCCTAATTTTTGATACGCGAACCCCATGTAATAATGGGCCGTATCGGCATGGTTATCTGGAACTTGGCGCAGGTAGCGGGTAAAGGCATCCACGGCCAGTCCGTACTGGCCAACGAAATAATTGATCAGCCCGCGGTCAAGCTCGCTAACGGTTTGTCCCGCATCGATCAGGGCGACCAGCGACAGGTAGGCATCGTAGGCGAGCGGGTAATTTTCAACTACCTCATGATAAGCGAGGTATCCCTCTTCAGGGTTGCCCAGCCTGATCTGAATATCCCCAATGTTGCGTTTGGCTTCGGCTTTGATATAATCGTTACCTGTCCCATCAAAAATATCCTGGTATGTGACCAGGGCGGTGTCTAAATCGTTCAACGCCAGGTAAGAATCTGCGATATGGATTTTTAGGTGGAAGGTGTCGCCGTTAGCCGAGGCGTTCAATGCGCTGAGAAATGCATCGATCGCCTGTTGGTAGCTTTCGGTTTTGAGATAATTATCCCCAATTTTTTCGTAAAGGTAATAATCTACCAGGCCGGGCCGCAGGTTGAGGTAGTTCTGGTATGCGCTGACCGCTTCCAGGGGTTGGTTCAGGGCGTCATGGGTTTGGCCGAGTGCGAAATACATCAGCGCGCGGTGTGGTGATTCTGGATATGTGAGAATGCCGGTGTTGAGCGTATCCAGGGCGGCATTCAATTGGTTGTTGAGCAGGTAGGTGCGCCCCAAGCCGAGCAATGCTGCCGACTTGACATCATTTTCGGTGGTGTTTTCAAGGGCTTGAGCATATTCCTTCAGCGCAAGATCCCAATCACCGTTGAAAAATGCCAAATCCCCACTCTTGATGCGCGCCCCGGGTTCGGGAGTTGGGATCGGTGTGGGGGTAGGGCTAGGAGAGGGCGTGGGAGTGACCAGGATGGTGGGTGTAAAGGTAGGAACCGAAGGGTCCAGTACCCGCTCCATCCTGCAGCCTAAGGAGGCCAGCAAGATCACCAGTAAGAAAAGGAGGTGTTGTTTTCTTATCATATTTAGGCACTATAACCCGGGAACTGGGGCGTGTCAATATTGGCTTTTGAGTATTTTTAGCCTAATGGGGATGCGGGAATCTTTTAGCTTGATTTGATCTGCACGATGACTGAAAATCATGTATAGTGGGGGTACCCAGTAAAATGGAGGGATGTTGGATGATGGATGAAAAGCCCACCTACCGGATAATGGATCTGGATGCTGCAGAGCGTCCGAGGGAGCGTTTAGCCCATTTGGGTGCCCAGGCGCTCAGCAATGCCGAATTGATCGCTATCCTGCTGAGAGTTGGGATCGAGGGGGAAAATGCCGTTCAGGTCGGCCAACGCCTGCTGCAAACCTTTGGTGGTATCCGGGGATTGCACCGGGCA
>DNGN01000099.1 GCA_003486225.1 Chloroflexota bacterium | reverse complement strand
CATCGTTCCGGTCTCCGCCACCCAACAGATCGGGCTGGAGGACTTACTCGAAGCCATCCTGTTAGTCTCCGATTCGACAGAGATCCTGGCTAACCCCGAAGGCACACTGATTGGGACCGTGATTGAAGCTGAACGTGACCGCGCCAAAGGCGTAATTGCAACCATCCTGGTTCAGAACGGCACCCTAAATGTCGGCGATACCTTGATCGCCGGTTTGGCCCACGGACGCATCCGCGCCATGTTTGATTTTTACGGTGAAAATATCAATTCTGCCGGGCCCTCCACCCCTATCTCGGTGATGGGGCTGAATGATGTACCCTCAGCCGGAGACCTGATCCGTGTGGTGGACAGCGATAAAGAAGCCCGCATGATCGTGGCTGAAAAAGAAGAAAAACTCAAAGATGCCCAGCAGCGCACCCACAGGCCAGTCACCCTTGAAAATATGTTTGAACGTTTTCAGGAAGGCCAGATGCGCGAACTGCGCTTGATCATTAAGGCCGATGTTCAGGGTTCCTTGGAACCGATAATCTCTTCACTGCAGGAATTGAGCGCCAGCGATGAGGAAGGCAAAATCCGCGTCAATATCCTGCACTCCGCAACCGGAAACATCAGTGAGAGCGATGTCGACCTGGCTGCGGCCTCTCAGGCTATCGTGATGGGCTTTAATGTCCAGGCTGATGAGGCTGCCCGCGTGACTGCTGACCGGGAAGGGGTGTCGATCCGCTTTTATACGATCATCTACCGCCTCACAGAAGATGTTGAGAAAGCTCTCAAAGGCATGCTGGCTCCTGAAGAAGTCACTACCGTGATCGGTAAAGCGGAAGTCCGCGCCACCTTCAAGATCCCAAAGATCGGATTCATTGCAGGCTGCAGAGTTATTGAAGGCGAGATCAAGCGCAATGCTCAGATCCGTGTCGTCCGCAATAACGCTGTCATCTACGAGGCGGATATCAGTTCGCTGAAACATGAAAAAGACGATGTGCGTGAAGTGCGCAATGGTTTTGAGTGCGGCATCGGTTTGCGAGGGTTTGATTCTTTCCAGGAAGGTGATATCCTGGAATGCATCGTGCGCGAGCTGGTGAAGGTGATTTAGAAGAAGGATTAGATCATGGCATCGCAAGGTAGAGCGTTTCGAATTGCTCAGCGGATTAAAGAAGAATTATCCACCTTATTGATATTTCAGGTCAGTGACCCGGCATTGGCAAATGTTTTTATCACGCATGTCAAGGTAGACCGGGAACTGGCTTATGCAGATATTTATGTCTCTGCGTTAGAAGGTGTGGAAAGAAGTGAAGAAATCCTGGATGGCTTTGAACGTGCTTCTGGGTTTCTTCGCCGCCAGTTAGCACAGCTGATTCAACTGCGGTCCTTCCCGCGCTTGCGCTTCAACTGGGACCCAATGCCAGAGAATGCGGACCGCATTGACCGCCTGATCGCTTCGCTGCATAAAGACGATGAAGCTGAAGCAGAAACGGGTGAAGATGAATAGAGAGCTGGTGGATCAGGCTCGAATCCGGATTGAGCAGGCGCAGCGCGTGATGATTTGTTCCCACACGCGCCCGGATGGCGATGCGATTGGTTCATTGCTGGCATTGGGGCAGGCCCTGCAGGATGCAGGCAAACATGTCCAGATGGTTTTGGAAGATGGTGTGCCTTCCGCCCTGCGGTTTATGCCTGGCAGCCAACAGGTGATCAATCAGCCAGAAGGCGCTTTCGATCTGGTGATCGTGGTGGACAGCAGCAAGGTAGATCGGGTGGGGGCTGTGCTGGATGAAGTGGAAAAAGTGGATCTGAATATCGACCACCATCCGGATAACACCCACTTTGCCCAGATCAATATCGTGGATTCGACTGCTGTTTCAGCCACGCAGATACTGACACGATTGCTGCCGCAATTAGGCCTGAAGATCTCTTCTACCGTGGCAGCCAATTTGCTAACCGGCATGATAACGGATACAATTGGGTTTAAGACAGACAATATGCATCCCGAAGTGTTGCGGATGGCAGCCGAGCTCTATGAGCTGGGTGCTGACCTTCCAGGACTTTACCATAGTGCAGTTGCTGCCAAAACGTTCGAAGCGGCTCGCTACATGGGCGAAGGGCTTTCTCAGCTCAAGCGTCAGAATGGCTTGGTGTGGACAGTGCTGACCCTTGAAAATCGCAAGAATGCCAAATACCCTGGGCGAGACGATGCAGATTTGGTGAATATTATCTCCGCCATTGAAAGTGCAGACGTAGCCCTGATTTTTGTTGAACAACATCCCAACCAGATTAAAGTAAGTTGGCGCACGCGTTCGCTGGAGATTGATGTCTCTAAAGTCGCTCATCAATATGGCGGCGGCGGGCATCGGGCGGCAGCGGGTGCGATGATCGAAGGCAACCTTCAGGATGTACAGGCAGATGTGGTTCTAACCACGCAACGAATGATTTTTAAAAAATAAAAATTTTTCCCAGAGGAGTCTTACCAACCAGCGCCAGGAAGAAATTCTGGTGAGGTATTTCCTTGGATGATCCAAAGGGTTAGGAGTAAAAATGAGTCAAGATGTAGTTAATAATGTGGTATCTGGAGTATTCGTCATTGATAAGCCGGTTGGTCTGACTTCTCATGATGTGGTGCAGATTGTGCGGCGTGGAACGGGCATCCGTAGAGCTGGCCATACAGGCACCCTGGACCCGCGCGCTTCCGGCGTATTGGTGGTCTTGCTGGGACCAGCCGTACGTCTGAGCGAGTTCATCTCTGCTTCCGATAAACGGTACCAGGCGACGATTCGCCTGGGAAGCCGCACGGAAACGTATGATGCAGAGAGCGAGCCGTCTGAAGAGATGCCGGTCGATATTAGCGAAGACGATTTTATGGAACTGATCAAAGGCTTTGAAGGTGAAAGTGAACAGGTTCCCCCCCCTTATTCTGCGGTCAAGGTAAAGGGTGAGAAAGCCTATAACCTGGCCCGCAAGGGTGAAGAGGTAGATCTGGAACCCCGCATGATCAATGTGTATAGCCTGGAGTTATTGGAATGGGCTCCTCCCGAGGTAGTGGTGGATGTGTATTGTTCATCCGGGACCTATGTGCGTTCGCTGGCTAATGATATTGGTGATCAGCTCGGCATTGGTGCCCACCTGGTCGGCTTGCGCCGTACGCGCAGCGGTCAATTCACCTTGCGGGATGCAGTCTCTCTGCGCCGCCTGAAAGAAGCTTTTGAAGCCGGCACCTGGGCAGAATTCCTCATCCCTGCCTCTGAAGCGCTCAGTGATTGGTACACCATCACGCTGGATGCCGATCATCTCGAACTGGTTCGGCATGGCCATCGCTTTCCTGCCGAGGAAGGCGTCCGAGGTTGGGCACGTGCCATCAGCGAACAGGGTGACCTGGTTGCATTGCTTGAGGTAGTGGAAGAATCCCAAGANNACAATTGGCTCTTTTGATGGCGTCCATTTAGGCCACCAGCAAATTATTCGTCAGATTACTGCCGGAGCACATGCGATTGGTGTTCCGGCAGTTGTGCTTACTTTTTATCCGCACCCTTCGGTTGTGCTACGCGGCAACCGGAATGCTTTTTATCTCACCTTGCCCGAGGAAAAAGCTGCCACCCTGGCGGAAATGGGGGTGGATTACGTCATCACCCATCCTTTTGACCGCCAGGTAGCCTCAATTGAGCCGCACACCTTTATCGAGACCCTAAAGCATCACCTGGGCTTTTCCCAATTATGGGTGGGATATGATTTTGCTTTGGGCAAAAACCGTTCTGGTGATGTGCCGAGATTAAAAGAATTGGGCAGTGAGTATGGTTTTTCCGTGCAGTTGGTGGATGCTTTCCAGTTAGGGGGAGGGATCGTCTCATCCAGCCGGATCCGCACGGCTTTAGATAATGGCGAGATCAACGCCGTGACTGAGCTGCTTGGGCGGCGTTATACCGTTCGTGGGACCGTTATCCGTGGTGATGGGCGCGGCAGCCAGATCGGTGTGCCGACCGCAAATCTGGAGGTCGAGCAGGAGCGCGCTATTCCTGGCGCGGGGGTTTACGCCTGTTTTGTCACCAGCATGGGCATCAGGTATCCCGCAGTGACCAATATCGGGGTGCGCCCAACTTTTGAGCAGGAGGCCGTCCCGGCCCGCGTGGAGACCCATATCCTGGATTTTAATCGGGATCTGTATGGGGAGCAGATCGAAGTTGAATTTGTAGACTACCTGCGTGCCGAGCAGCGCTTTGACAGCATCGATGCACTGATTGCCCAAATCCAGAGCGATATTCAAACTGCCCGAAAGATCTTAACCGCCCACCCTTAATCAGAATACTCCCCGATAAACAATTTTAGCTTCTGCCACTTTTCTGAATCCCGGATTGCGATACAATAGGGAAGTTGATAATTATTGGTTTCAATTAAGGAGTAAAGAATGAGACAGTATCTGGATCTGTTGGAGCATGTTTTGGAACATGGTACGACTAAGGCAGACCGCACCGGCACCGGCACCCGCGCCGTATTTGGTTACCAGATGCGCTTCGATCTCAGGGAGAAGTTCCCCCTCCTGACCACCAAAAAGCTGCACCTCAAATCGATCATCCATGAACTGCTGTGGTTTTTGAAGGGCGATTCTAATGTCAGTTACCTGCAAGAGAACGGCGTGCGCATCTGGAATGAATGGGCAGATGAACAAGGCGAGCTTGGCCCGGTTTACGGCGTGCAGTGGCGCGCCTGGCGCGGTGCAAATGGTCAGACATATGACCAGATCAGCCAGGTGGTGGAACAAATTAAGGTCAATCCGCATTCCCGCAGGCACATTGTAAGCGCCTGGAATGTAGCAGAGATCGATCAGATGGCACTGCCGCCTTGCCATCTCATGTTTCAATTCTATGTTGCCGATGGAGAACTCTCCTGCCAGCTCTATCAGCGTTCAGCCGATATCTTTCTCGGTGTGCCTTTCAACATCGCCTCCTATGCTTTGCTGACTCTTATGATGGCTCAGGTAACCGGTCTGAAACCCGGGGAGTTTGTCCATACCCTTGGGGATGCCCATCTTTACACCAATCACCTCGCACAAGCCCGTTTACAGACCACGCGCCAGCCGTACCCCCAGCCGGTAATGAAGATCAACCCGGCTGTGAGCAGCATCTTTGATTTTGACTACCAGGATTTTGAGCTGCAAGGTTACGCTGCTCATCCCCATATCAAAGCGGATATCTCCGTATGATCGTTTCCTTGATCGCGGCTGTCAGTGAGAATGGCGTTATCGGTTTGGATGGCGCTATCCCTTGGCGCTTACCTGCTGACCTGAAAATATTCAAGCAGCTTACCATGGGCCATTATCTGATCATTGGCAGAAAGACTTACGAGTCGATTGGTCGTCCCCTGCCAGGGCGCAAGATGGTCGTGCTTTCCCGTCAGCCTGGTTATACCGCCGAAGGCTGCCAAACAGCACCTTCCCTGAACCAGGCTTTGGATCTTGCCCTGGCGGATGGGGAAAACGAGGCTTTTATTGGCGGAGGGGCGGTTCTCTATGCCCAGGCGCTGCCTTTGGCGCACCGCATCTATCTCAGTCGGGTTCATGCGACAATCTCTGGGGATACCTTTTTTCCTGCCTTTGATGAGCGATCCTGGAAAGTGGTTGAGAGTCAGTCCTATCCGCTTATAGCAGGCCAGGAATTTGCCTTTACCTTCGAGATCTTGGAACGGATCACCTACTAATACACACTCGGCTGTGCGATGATTCTGGATGGATTTTCTTCCAGAAGCAAATGAACAAATCACCGCAGCCACCATCACAGGTGGGTTGGGTCTGGTTTTTTCGATCTTCGCCGCAGTCTTCCTTCTGACCAGTATCTTCTCCTTCTGCCCGTGATGCTTACCCTTTAATTTCAGTACCACAAAAAAATAACTTCCCCTGGGGATTNNGGCATTTACAGCCAGGGAAAGGGCCGGTGTTTTAAGGTTATAGGTGGGCGAGAACCAGCCACGGGTAGGTTGGGCTTCCTTGTGTTCCAATAGGTCTTCCCCAGCCCGTACCAGGCTGTATCGCAGGGCTGCATCGCCGCCGCGAACCTGGACCACCACATCTCCCTGGCTCGAATCAAGCCGTAAAATACCGTTGGAGAAGGACCAGGGCCAATCGGGGAGCAGCCAGTGCAAGCGGATGTCCCGATGGGCAAGGCCGCTGGCCTTTTCGTCTTCCGGCACAATCTGGTCTCTCACGATCCAGTTGTTTCCTTCTACTGCCACCGTCCGGCGGTGGAACAGCTTCAGCCGCCGGTAGCCATCATGCTGCACGACTGCCCAATTCAAGCGCCCGCGTTCATCCTCACTGGTATCCAGCACCTCTGCCTGGGCCCAGTCCAGCCAGAGGAATTGACTGGCTTTGGTCATCTGCTCATGCTGATCGATGGTGACGGTATTGTGCACCATGCTGCTGTCCAGCGAGTTTTGCCACGGCGGAGACCCATTGTAAAGATAGACCCCAGGGTCCTGGGCGATATTGAGACCGCGCCACCACAGATCAAAATGGTTTTGGTCTGCGTGTGCCGGCCGGTGCTCGAAGCGTGCCGCCCGCAGGTAACCCCACGAATGGTTACCCGAAAGCCGCAGCACCTCAGGTTCAGGAAGCCTGGGAGCCTCGTGCATCGGCTTGCCCCCAAGCCATAAGGTCATTTCGTCTCCCGGACCGGGCGGCAGCGGGTGCTGGTTTAAAAATGCCTGGCACGCAGCCTGGACCACCGGCCGGAAATCAGCATAAGGTTGATTGGTGAGGGGCAGGATATAGGCTCCATCGTTGCCACCCAGGTTGGGGACCCCGCCGCTGTTTTGATCCAATAAGGCCAGCAGCCAATGGGAGGCGGCAGCCAGGCGCAGGCAGCTTTCTTCCGGAAAATGCTCGTACTGGTTCTCAGCAACCCGTTTTACAAATAATGCTGCCTGCAACATCAGGCGGTGATAATTGGTGCTGTGCTGGGTGTATTCACCCGAGGGTGTGATCTGGTTTTGGATGGCGTTGTGCAGCCAGTGCCAGCCAGTTTGCTTCCATTTTGCCGCCTCAGGGTGGCCCGGTAAGACCACAGCGGCTGTGTAGAGCCCCACCGCTTCACTGATCAGGTGGTTGTTGTTTTGGGCGCGGGCATAAGCCAGGGTGGGCAGGATGCGCGCGGCATGCGCAGCCACAGCCCCTTTCAACAGGGAGATCCGTGTCGGTGTGGTATGCGGTGATTTTAAGAAAATGCCCGCAGAGAAGGTCAAGGCGATCAATCTCAGGGCAACTTCTTGCCCGGATGCCCAATGTGGTCCCAGGTTGGGCGGGTTGGCTTTGAGAAATTTCTCTGTCAGGGTCCAGAAACAACGCGCAATATCTTCTTGTCCGCTGAAGAGGTAGGCGCGTGCTAATGTGGTCGCCCAGCCAAAGCGACCTGGTTCCCAAATGAATTTGATATCCTGCCCATCATATTGACTGCCGGTATGCGCTGTCCAGTGAGACAGTTCTCCTTGCGGGCAGAGCTCCAGGTCCTGTGCCGGGCCACCGAACAAGCGCACCTGCCCTTCAAGGATTTCCTGCGCTTGCGCCATCAGGTCCTGGCTATGCTCGCCGAGTAAGGCGCGGAAGTATCCCAAATTCGGCAGCGGGAAGACTGGGAGTTGCATTTTGCCGGCGTTGTTGGCAGCCTGTTCATAGCTCATCAGTGGGGTTTTGCGTTTGAGGACTCCCAATCGCCGCTGGATTTGGTAGATAAGGTAGGGAGATACAAAGCGCCAGCCCAGTTGGTGGAAGGCTTTGAGGTAAAGCAAGGTTTTAATCCCGTATGTGGCCATTTCCTTTATATTATAGCGGAAGAGTAACGCTTTTTATCAAAGCAACTGAGACATCAGTTCTCCTAAAAAGGATTTGCTGGTTAAATTATTACTAAATTTATGTTATCCTAAATTTATCAATTACGAATTTCTGCCAAGTTTAACAAACAATTTATTTATATATCGGACAAATTTGGTATAATTTTTCGGATGCCTGCATAAGATAATAGTGGGTTGTGCAATTATTTTGAGAATGGAGAATTTTTATTATGAAGAAAGATGAGTTTTTGGATCTGTACCGCCAGATGGTGTTGATCCGCCGCCTGGAGGAACGAGCGGCAGAACTTTACCAGCAAGGCAAGATCGGTGGGTTTCTGCATCTATATATCGGCCAGGAGGCGGTCAGCACAGGCCTGGTGGCCGCCAGAAAGCCTCAGGACAGGATGATCACAGCTTACCGCGACCATGGTCTAGCCATCAACGTTGGGCTGACTGCCAAACAGGTGATGGCGGAACTGCTGGGCAAGGCAACTGGCATGTCCAAGGGAAAAGGCGGCTCCATGCACATGGCTGATGTGGAAAAGAATTTCTGGGGTGGCCACGCCATCGTTGGGGCCCATCTGCCGATTGCTGCCGGTATGGCTCTGGGAGACCAGTACAAAGGAACAGACGGGGTTACCGTGTGCATGTTTGGCGATGGTGCCACGAATATTGGCTTTTTCCATGAAGGCGTAAATCTTTCAAAGGTTTGGAATTTACCGGTCTTGTGGGTGTGTGAAAACAACCAGTACGGTATGGGTACGGCTGTGGCACGCGCCAGCGCTGTCAGTGAGATCCGGCAGAAAGCTGAAGGTTACGGCATCCCCAATGAGCGTGTTGAAGGCATGGATATCCTGGAGGTCAAGAAGGCAGCCGAAAAAGCCTTTAAATACATCCGGGACGGCAATGGCCCCTACTTTTTAGAGATCATGACCTACCGCTTCCGTGGGCATTCCATGGGAGACCCGGAACGCTACCGCGAATCGGATGAGGTTAAACGCTGGCAGGAAAATGACCCGATCGGGATCTTCCATAAGTGGCTGCTGGAAAACAAAAAAGCCACAGAGAAAGAGCTGGATACAATTGTGGAACAAGTAGAACAGGAAGTAGAAGAGGCGGTTGAATTTGCCGAAAACAGCCCTGAGCCTGCTCCCGAAGAACTATTCACAGATATTTATGTGGAGGAGGTCTAATATGGCTGCCATCACGGTAAGACAGGCAATTTCAGATGCACTGCGCGAAGAGATGGAGCGCGACGAGAACGTATTTATCCTGGGCGAAGAAGTGGGTGTCTGGGGCGGTACATATGCCGTCACGCGCGGCTTTTATGAGCAGTTTGGCGAAAAACGCGTGCGCGATACACCCATCGCTGAGTCAGCGATCATTGGCGCTGCAATTGGGGCAGCCATGACCGGCCTGCGCCCGGTGGCTGAACTGATGACGATCAACTTCGCTTTTTCTGCCATGGACCATATCGTCAATGAAGCTCCCAAGCTGCGCTATATGTTCGGCGGTCAGTTTAAGGTGCCGATGGTGATCCGTGCCGTCGGTGGGGGTGGCCGCCAGCTGGGCGCCACTCACTCCCAGACCCCGGATGCAGTCTTTGCTCATTTCCCCGGTTTGAAGGTGGTTTCTCCCGGCACACCAGAAGACGCCAAGGGGCTGATGAAAGCTGCGATCCGCTCAGACGACCCGGTCATGTTTATTGAGCATGCAACCCTGTATCAATGGCGCGGCGAAGTACCGGAGGGTGACTATACCATCCCGATCGGGAAGTCCAAGGTGCAGCGCCCCGGAGATGCAGTGACCGTGGTCAGCTACAGCAAAGGTCTGCAGCTAACCATGCAGGCCGCCGATGCCCTGGCCAAAGAAGGCATTCATATTGAAGTGGTCGACCTGCGAACTTTGCGGCCGCTGGATATGGAACCTGTGATTGAGTCCTTCAAAAAGACCAACCGGGCTGTAATTGTGGAGGAAGGTTGGCGCTCTTACGGTATTGGATCTGAAGTCGCTGCACGCCTGTACGAAGAGGCCTTTGATTACATCGATGCGCCAATCAAGCGGGTGGCTCAGAAAGAAGTTCCCCTGCCGTATAACCGTACGCTTGAACAGATGGCCCTGCCTCAGGTTGAGGATATCATCCGGGCTGTCAAGGAGGTCTTGTAAGATGGCTGACCTAATCACCATGCCCAAATTGGGTTTTGATATGGCAGAAGGCACCCTGATCCGTTGGGCAATCGCTGAAGGCGACCCGGTAGAAAAGGGTGAACTGCTGGCTGAAATTGAGACTGATAAAGCTACGGTTGAGGTGGAATCGCTCTTCACCGGAACTGTGCGCAAGCATTTGGTTCGGGAAGGTGCGATCGTGCCGGTCAATACACCCATTGCGGTGATTGGCGGGGCTGATGAAAAGATCGACTTCGATGCGCTGGTTGGCACCACGGAAACGGAAGATGCGCCAGCCCCTGCGGCCGAGGAAGAAACACCTGCACCCGCTTCGCAGCCGGTTGTGGAGACCGCGGTTGATGGCAGCCTGCCGGATGGCGTACGCGCCACCCCGTTGGCCCGCCGGATTGCGGAAGATAAAGGGTTGGATATTAAAAGCGTATCCGGTACCGGGCCGGGCGGCAGGATCGTCAAAAGTGATGTCGAAGCAGCCCTGGCAGCTGGTCCTGCTGCGCCACCTGCTCCTGCTCCGGTGACGGCAGAACAGCCCAAACCGGCTCCCGCCCCGGCTGGCCCGGCGTTAGCACCGTTAATGGCTGCCACCGTGGGAGAGACCCCGGAAGATACCCGCGTTCCGTTAAGCAAACTTCGCCAGGCTATTGGCCGCCGGATGGTCGATTCCAAGCAAAACTATCCCTCCTTCTATGTCTCGTATGAATATGATATGGGGTCGGTGATGGCCTTGCGTAAGCAAGCTAACCAGATGCTGGCCGGTACAGGCGAAAAGCTCTCGGTCAACGACTTCCTGGTCAAAGCTGTGGCGCTGACCCTGCGTCAATTTCCCAATCTGAATGCCAAGCTGGATGGGGATGCCGTGCTGCAGCACGGCCGCGTGAACGTCGGCAATGCTGTTGCAGTTGAGAACGGTTTGCTGACCGTGGTCTGCCACGATGCTGATCGCAAATCGCTGCGCCAGATCTCTTTGGAGGTCAAGGCCAAGGCCGGGCGCGTGCGCGAAGGCAAGATCCAGCTGGAAGATATCTCCGATTCAACCTTCTCAATCAGCAACCTGGGGATGTTCGGCACAGAGAACTTCACCGCCATCATCAACCCGCCCGAAGCTGCGATCCTGGCGATTAGTTCTGCAAGAGAAGTGCCAGTTGTAGAGAACGGGCAAGTCAAACCTGGTTGGCGCATGAAATCCACCATCTCTGTGGATCACAGAGTTAGCGATGGCGCCGAAGCCGCACAGTTCATGCAGGCACTAGCGGGGTTTCTCGAAAATCCAGTGAGGATGTTGGTGTAAAAA
>DNGN01000200.1 GCA_003486225.1 Chloroflexota bacterium | reverse complement strand
TGGATTTGTAAAGCCAAGAAGAAAGTTCAGGTAGCCAAATGTCGGGTTGTACATCAGCTTCCAGAACAATCCGACCACTACCGGAGAAAGCATCATCGGTATCAGGATCAGGGTGGTCACAACACCGCTGCCTTTGAACTTCTCTCTGACCAACATCGCCAAACCAAAACCAAGCAAAGTTTGCAAGCCCACGCTCAGCAAAGTAAAGCGGCCGGTTGTGGCGAAGTATTGCCACAGCTGTTGATCGTTGAGCACTTCGGCAAAGTTAGCAAAACCGATCCAGGAAGGAGCCTGGCGGGCAATGGCTGAGTAGTCGGTAAAACTTAAGTAAAGACTATAGAACAATGGAAACACATTCATCAGAATCAGCAGGATCAGAGTGGGCCAGATGAACATATTCTGGATCGAGCGGTCACTCAGCCGAAGACCGCGCCGCTCTGATATTGCCGGTGCTTTAGTAGAGGCCATGATACATCTTCTTTCTATTTTTCTGGTTTCCGTTGGAGAGGCAGCCTGAAGCCACCTCTCCAACGGTTGTTAGCCAACTGAGGGCGTCGTTCTTGCCTCAGAGGTCACAGTCCGAACAACTATTGGATGAAGCCAGCCTCTTTCAAGATCTCAGTGTGCTGTTCGGCAACGTTATCCATGGTCTCCTGAGCTGTGCCCAAGCCTTCGATGATGAATGCACCGAATTCTTTATTGGCAGACTGCAGAAGCGGGTCATAAACTGGGACATTCCAGAAGTCTTTGACGATCGTCATGGTCTCTGCGAAGGCAGGGTTGAATGGAGTCGCGTTCAGGAAGGTGTCCGATTCGAGGACATTTGCGTTGCAGGTGTAGCCGCCCAGAGCAGCCCATTCAAGCTGGGTTTCTTCCTTGGCAAACCACTCGATGAAGTCCATCGAAGCTTGCTTGCGCTCGTCGCTGATGTAGTTGATGATGCTCATNNAGAGCTTCCACTGCTCGATCACTGTTTACCACGCCCTCAACGTTGTTGTTTTCATCCTGCCATCCGGCACCCCAGGCGAACATGGTGTTCTCAACACCCATCACCATCGAGTCATACCCATTCTGGCCATAGATCGCCACGCCGTACAGGCCTTCATCCGGTCGGGTGAAGAATTTCGCGATATCCATGAACTGGTTGTAGTCCTCGGGAACTGCCAGAGGATAACCATATTCTGTCTCGAAGGCAGCCATTTCGTCCGGATCTTCGAAAAGGTCTTTGCGGTAGGCCCAACCATCTGCGTCACCCTCGGTGGGGTAAGCCCAGTAGGTAGCCGAACCAGTGGGATACTCTCCGTAGTAGGTCAGGGTGGCTGGTGTTACGGTATCGGCAATGCCGGTGCTGGTCAGGAATTCGGTCATATCCATGTAGTGCCCCTGGCTGGAACCTGCGCCAAGCCACTGGCTATCGCCAACGACCATATCCCAGGCATCCCCTCCAGCAGCCATCTCGGTGAAGAAACGGTCCTGGAACGAACCCCAGGGTTCCTGAACGATGGTAACTTTGACACCGGTTGCAGCTTCGTACATATTGCCGATCTGCTGCAGATAGTCTGCCGGGTCCCACTGGGCCCACAAGATGCTCAGTTCGGTAACGGCAGGCGCTTCGTCGCCACCGCCGTCATCGGTGGTAGTGTTCGCATCATTGGCAGTCCCACCGCAAGCGGATGTGATCAGCAAGAACATAAACACCAGAACTAGTAGAAGTTTTTTTGACATTTTATTCTTCTCCTTATTTAATGTCTGAACAAAATTTTTGATCCAAAACATCATCGTGCGTTTATTATTTTTTTGAGGAAAACACCTCCTTTCATTAACATTCCTCTTCAATATAGTTGGAGTTATTGTTGTGCAATGTTATCGGCATTTTTTTAAAAATATAAAATGAGCCTGTTGTGTCGCAATTTATACTCCTGAGAGAATCTTGATATTGTTCGGTCGAGACAATACCGCCTGGTAGACGGTGGCCACCCCACCCATAATACAGGCATTGAAGCCATGCTCAGCCAGGATAACCTTGGTGGCTTTATGGTTCCAGGATAGGGCTCTTTTGAGCAGAACTTCTTCGATNNATTAAGGGAATCGTCAACTGCTCCAAATCCCCAACATCCTTTGAAACCAGGCTGGAAGCCCGGCCGCTGGCAATCTCCCGCCGGATGATGGAGAAGAGCCTGCGCTGGCTGACAAAGGTTTCCCAGCAGCCTGTATTGCCGCAGTTGCACTGCTCGCCATGCAGATCAAAAGTCATGTGGCCAAATTCGCAGCCGGTCCCGGTGATGCCCCGGTACAACTTGCCATTATGCACCAGACCACCCCCCAGGCCCACACCGGCACTGATGTATAAAACCTCCTCATACCCCTGGGCCGAGCCAAAATAATGCTCTCCGAGAGCTGCCATATTGGCTTCATTGTCGATATAGATCGGCGCTTCGAAGGCTTCTTTCAATATTTTCCTAAGGGGTATATTCTTCCACTGCAGGTTGGGAGCGAAAAGCAGTTCACCAGTCTCCTGGTCTACCAGACCAGGAATACCAAACGCGATCCCCAATAAGGTTTTGCAGTCTTTACAGCTCTCCTTTATACCCAGATTCAAAAGAGCCAGCATGCGATCCATAATTTCTCGCTGGCTGGCTCCGGGCTGAATGGCTTCTTGGTGGTGCCAAATGGTCTCTGGAGCAAAATTGGAGCTGGCAACCATAATAAAATCCACCCCGATTTCGGCAGAAAGAATAAACCCCGCATCTGGGTTGAGTTCCAACATGATTGCGGGGCGTCCGGTTCCGGAAGATTCCAAGCCAACTTCGCGGACAAAATTATGCTCCATCAGTTCATTGACCAGGCTGGAAACCGTGGTTTTATTCAGGCCTGTTTCCTCAGCCAGAGCAGCACGAGAGATGGGGGCATTTTTTCGGAGTTGATGGAGAATACTGGATAGATTTCCCTGGCGGACCAGGGTGTGGGATCGTGTTCTGTTCCTGCTTGAGTTCAGATAATCCACGTATTTCTACCTCAGTCAAGGGGTTGAAACATCCAAAGGGAAATTAGTTTGTTTATACAACTAACTAAGTATATCTATATTATAAACAGAAATTGGCCGGTGTCAAGAAGTGAAAATTAAGGCCGAAAAATTGGCCCCTAAACCCCAGATTTTGCCGGTTGGCGATGATTTTGGCTTGAAAAATCCGGCCCGTATTGTGACAGTTTAGCCATTAAAGAAGCAGGCGTGGATTTCTCCACGCCTGCTTTGCAGCTATGCATGGACATTATTCTCAGTCGCCAATTCCCGCTTGGCAGGTTATAATTGCGCATCAGATTCATGAGGAGAAGGCTGATGAATACACAAAGCAAATCAATCACAAAAGGTGAGCTTGAAGCAGCATTCACCAAGGCCATCGTAAAATTTGAAAAGGACTATCTCGGCAGAGGTCCATTGGATGCCCGAACCTACCTGATCAATGATATGGTGCTGGTACGCTTGCGCGGGGTGCTGACGCCTGCAGAAGAAAAGCTTTCGGAGACCAAGGAAGGAAAAACCCTGGTCAAAAATGCTCGCCAGCAACTGTTTGAAACTTCTCGCCCGATTCTGGAAGTATTCGTACAGGATATTTTGGAGACAGAGCTGATCGATATTTTTTCAGATGTCAGCGCTGACTCCGGGGAAAGGGTCATCGTATTAACCGTGAAGCGAATCTTCGCCAAATAATCTCAAACCAAAATGGCAATTTTTTTTCAAGTCTTAGGTAAGATCATAGGGGATTATGTCGACAAAAGAACGTAACCAACCATAGGTTACACAAATAAAATTTATTCAGGCTGACTGGATAAAGGGTAGGCTCCTTCGAGAGAAGACCAGTTATAAAGTACGCCGGCGATATGAGGAAGACTTTATATTGCCGGCTTTTATTTTAAACCTCGTGGAGGTAAACNNAACACAAAACAAACCATCGGCGAGGTCATTCCCCTGGTGGACTTGTTTGCCGGTTGGGCAATCGCCTTTTATCGATACGAATAAGGAAATCATCATGATCAACAGGAAATCAATCGAGAACCATCAGTGGCACCAGGTTGACCGAGAAAAAGTTGCAGAAATCCTCCAAGTTAACCTTGAATCCGGGCTGACTGCCGCCCATGTACAGGAGCGGCTCGCGAATTTTGGGCCGAATGAAATCACTGAGCAGGGAGGGAAAAGTATCTGGAAAATGCTTTGGGGGCAGCTCACCGACACGATGGTACTGGTACTGTTCGCCGCCGCGATCATATCTGTACTGATCAGCGACTGGAAAGATGCCGTTGCCATATTTGCAATTGTGCTGATCAATGCAGTCATCGGTTTAGTCCAGGAATACCGCGCTGAACAAGCCCTGGCGGCACTGAAGCAGTTGGCCTCACCCAGTGTCAGGGTTCGACGGAATGGCAAACCGGAAGATATCGATGCCAAACACCTCGTACCCGGCGATGTTATATTCCTGGAAGCAGGCAGCAAGGTCCCTGCTGATGCCCGTTTGGTCGAAACAGCCAACCTTAGGGTTGAGGAAGCCTCCCTAACCGGCGAATCGGAACCCGTAGACAAGACCGTGCGTGTCATACCGGAAGACAATATTGCCATTGGCGACCGCACCAACATGCTTTTCATGGGCACCACTGTATCCTATGGGCGCGGCACAGCACTCGTGGTCAAGACAGGTATGGATACCGAACTCGGCCGCATCGCCGAGATGATCCAGGCCGTAGAGGAAGATCAAACTCCCCTTCAAAAGCGCATGGATAGGATGGGCAAAACCCTTGCTTTTGTGGCCTTGGGCATTGTGGCAGTTGTCTTTTCGCTTGGCTTGTTGAGAGGTGAAGATGCTTCGGAGATGTTTCTGACAGCGGTAGCGATGGCAGTTGCTGCGGTGCCAGAAGGTTTGCCTGCCGTGGTCGCGATTGCGCTGGCCTTAGGTGCTCAGCGGATGCTAAAGCGCCAGGCCCTGATCCGGAAACTGCCGGCCGTGGAAACATTGGGGTCGGTCACTGTGATAGCCTCAGATAAAACCGGCACCCTGACTGCAAACCAGATGCAGCTAAAAGTGCTGGATGTGGCAGGCAATACACACCAGATCGACTGGCAACCCGGCCAACCGGGTGACCTGGTTTTTGAGAAGCTCAACCCCGCAACCCAATTCCTGGTTCTGGGCGGCGTATTGAATAATAATGCGCAGCTGATCACCGATGAGAATGAACCAGGAGAATATTTGGTACTTGGTGATCCAACCGAGGGTGCGTTGATCTCTGCCGCCGCAAATCTTGGCCTTATGCAATCTGACCTGGGGAAAGCGTTTCCCCGGGTAGATGAAGTGCCCTTTAGCAGTGAGCGCAAACGAATGACCACCCTGCACCAACTCTCCGAAAATTATACGAGATACTTACCAGATCTTGGCTTGGGCGAGAAAGCTGCGGACTCTCCCCTGCTCTCTATCACCAAAGGTGCGGTGGACGGGTTATTGGAGATCAGCACACAGGTTTTCGTGGAAGGCAAAACCTTCCCGCTGACTGACGAGTGGAAATCCCGCATCGAGCAGGCATCGGATACCATGGCAAAGGACGGCTTGCGTGTCCTGGGGTTGGGGTTTGAGGCAGCTCCCGCCAGCCTGGACGGCAATGCCAGTGATGTGGTGGAAAAATCCCTGGTGTTCGTCGGTTTGTTTGGCATGATGGACCCACCTCGCCCAGAGGCGTTCGAATCCGTCCAGGTTAACCACGAGGCTGGAATCCGCACCATTATGATCACAGGCGACCACCCCCTGACCGCTGAACGAATTGCCCGGGATCTGGGTATTGCCAATGATGGTCAGACAATTACCGGCAAACAGCTTTCCACAATGAGTGACCAGGAATTGCGCCAGGTGGTGGCTACCACCAATGTATATGCCCGCGTTGCCCCAGAACATAAGCTCAGAATCGTCTCCGCGCTGCAGGACCAAGGCGAAGTCGTGGCGATGACCGGCGACGGTGTCAACGATGCTCCCGCCCTCAGAAAAGCAGACATCGGCGTTGCCATGGGGATTACCGGTACAGATGTTTCCAAAGAAGCAGCTGATATGGTGCTGTTAGATGACAACTTCGCCACGATCGTCAGGGCTGTGCGCGAAGGACGCACCATCTTTGACAATATCCGAAAATTCATTAAATACACCATGACCAGCAATGCAGGCGAAGTGCTCGTCATGCTGCTGGCACCTTTCTTTGGCATGCCGCTGCCGCTCACCGCTCTGCAGATCTTGTGGATCAACCTGGTTACCGACGGGCTGCCCGGATTGGCCCTCAGTGTGGAGCCAACCGAAAAAGATACCATGAAACGACCTCCTATTGATATCAAGAAAAGCATATTCTCTGGTGGTTTGAGCATCCATATCATTTGGGTTGGGCTTTTGATGGGATTGGTCTCATTGGGAATCGGGTTCTGGGGATGGCAGACCAACAATCCATATTGGAGTACAATGGTTTTCACCACACTGACGCTCTCCCAGATGGGACATGCTCTCGCAGTCCGCTCCGACAACCAATCAATCTTTAAGCAAGGTTTGTTTTCAAACAAGTTGATGATCGCAGCAGTTTCCCTGACCTTCGGTTTGCAAATCATGATTACCTACTGGGCACCAATGAATGAGATCTTCAAAACCCAGCCGCTGCCCCTACCGGAATTGGGCATCAGTCTTGGGCTCAGCCTGGTGGTTTTCATAGCCGTGGAAGTGGAGAAATGGTTCAAGAGAAGAAACCTGCGCAGAGCAAAATAATTTAGTAAGAGGAATCAACAATGAGTGGGATTTTTAACGCGATCTTTTCGTCCGGCGCTTTACTGGAAACAGAACATGGTCTGGTCATGTTACTGCTTTTGTATGGCCTGTTGACCTACCGTGGTAATAAATTATCAGCCTGGGTTCCGGTTGTGATAATCACAGGCATCTTGCTGTCATTATTCACGCCTATCCATGAAATAAATTTTTTCTGGCCGGTGATTACAGGGCTGGTCGTACCCCCATTTTTATGGCAAGGTGCAATCGCGGTGACCAAAAGTGGCCCGATTCGCCGCCAGTGGAGTCTGGTCATATGGGCTTCAACACTCGTTTTGGTCACCCTGAGCCTTCGGGTGTTCGGAGATCTGCCATTTTCAAATGCACTGCTGCTGGGAACCTTGGCTGTAACCCTCGTCTGGTATTTTCGAGAGCTAAATGCTGAACGCAGCTATTTGTCTACAATTGGCTTGATCACCCTGATTGTTTTGCTGGAGGAGATTGACCTGGCTTTAGTATCCTTACAGCTCTGGTTGGGCACGCTGGTCTCAGGGACTGCGATTGGCATTGCTGTTGGCTTTCTCGGGATCCACCTTTACCGAAAACTCAAGCAGTTCAAATGGAAGAGCACCTTTTTCTTCGCCTGGGCATATGTCGCCTACCTGACTGGACTTGCCTTTGAAACTTCCGCCATTGCCACAACCCTGTCTGCCGCATTGGTGGTTTCCACCTACGGTTTCAGCATCGGTTTATGGTACAACAAAAAAGAAATCCCGGTGCCCTCAAATTCCCCCTTCTTCTTCTACCTTTCTGCGGGGATTTGGATGACCCTGGGATGGCAGGCGCATACCGTGTTGGATCCCATCAGCTTATACGGTATTATCCCAGCACTTGCTGTCATCACAATCAGCATTCTCATATTACGTAAAACAGCACCTCTCTCGATTAAAAATCGCTGGAGGCGGTTGATTCGCAAGAGCACAGGTGTATTTCTTCTATTATTTGGGAGTGCCTTGTTCTGGCCNNAATTAAAGAACAGGTACAAATCGAGGTAAAAAATCCTATGAAGCAAAGTAAAAGTATTGGCAGTATATTTCGCATCAACCCTCCTCGAATCGAGCAAATTGCTCTGCCATTCCAGGAGTTTGTAAAAACAGAATCATTCAGCGGTATATTGCTGATCTCGTTTATGCTCGTGGCCCTCATATGGGCAAATTCCCCCTGGTCTGCCAGTTATGAATCGCTTTGGCAAACCAAGATTAATGTCTCAGTCGGGAGTTTTAAGATCGACAAGCCATTATTATTATGGATCAATGATGGCTTGATGGCGGTTTTCTTCTTCGTGGTTGGTTTGGAGATCAAGCGGGAACTGCTGGTAGGAGAGCTTTCTTCCCTTCGTCAGGCATTGTTCCCAATCGCGGCGGCTTTGGGCGGAATGTTGGTGCCGGCTGCTTTTTATTTGATCCTCAATGCCAATGGATCTGGCGAGGGTGGATGGGGTATCCCCATGGCGACAGATATCGCCTTTGCTTTAGGTATCCTGGCGTTACTTGGCAAACGAGCCCCACTTCCTCTAAAGATCTTTTTGACGGCGGTAGCCATTGTGGATGATATTGGCGCTGTCTTGGTAATTGCTCTCTTTTATACTGATAAGATCGTATGGGCCAGCCTTGGTGCGGCCGCCATTATTTTCATCCTATTGATGATCCTCAGCCGCATGGGAGTCCGAAAGCCGCTACCCTATGCCCTCCTGGGCATTGCACTTTGGGTCGCCTTCCTTAAATCAGGCGTGCATGCCACCATTGCCGGTGTGCTGCTGGCAATGACCATTCCTGCTTCAACCGCCATCGATCGGAAAGGCTTTTTAGATCGGGCCCGGCAATATCTGGATCAGTTCGAGAAGGAAGGCATCAAGGATGGAAACAGCTTTACCACCAAGAAGCAGCGCGCCCTGTTACAAGGCATCGAAGATTCCGCCCAAGGAGTTGAAGCTCCTCTTCAGCGGCTCGAGCACACGCTGCACCCATGGGTGGCTTTCTTTATCATGCCGGTTTTTGCCCTGGCAAATGCAGGGGTTGACTTGCGCACAGATATTATCGCAGCCTTGGTTAACCCGATCACGCTGGGAATCATCCTCGGCTTGGTGGTTGGCAAACAAATCGGGATCACTTTTATGGCTTGGCTGGTGACGCGCATGGGTCTCTCCAGGAAAATCAATGGGGTCACCTGGAAACAGATTTACGGTGCCTCGATGCTGGCCGGGATAGGCTTTACCATGTCACTATTCATCAGCAACCTGGCTTTCTCAGACCCGGTGATGCTCTCCAATGCCAAGGTAGGTATTCTGGTCGCATCTTTCATCTCAGCCGGATTAGGATGGTTTGTGCTTAGCCGAAATGGGACCCCCGCCCCCCAAGCCAAAGAAGACCGCTAGGCAATGGTCATGACTCTCGAGATCGGGATGATGATTCGTAAGATACTTCGGAGCATTCAGAGATTTTTATTCGCAAAACTCCTGTTCGGCAAAACATACTCCCACAAAAAACCACCTGCGGTGGTTTTTTGTGGTCGCGGTTCGGGGCACTGACCGCCTGCAACCAACCGTTGTCAGGAAAAAGTGTCTACAGCGTGCTATAGCGTC
>DNGN01000182.1:8684-9055 GCA_003486225.1 Chloroflexota bacterium | reverse complement strand
GGCAACCAGCAGTTCCTGGGGCAGGCATCTACGCTGATCTCGGTCTTGTTCCTGGGAGGTGTGCAGCTCATTTTTCTCGGTGTGCTGGGCGAATACATCGGCCGGATCTATGATGAGGTTCGCAACCGCCCTTTGTACATCGTGCGAGAATCACCAGAGGAGTAGACCAAGAGTCTCTCGGAACCCTGGTGAAAGCATTCACCGGCAGCTGATCCCCAGTTATGGGTTTGCTTTCGCAGATGAAGAATTTATGGTTAGTAATTTATTTCGAGAAATGGAGAAACAATGATTGACCTAACGATTATGGAAGACCGATTGGTGCGTGCTGCAAAGCGCACCAAGGAACGAGGGATTATCATCCCGACCTATGC
>DNGN01000182.1:0-8667 GCA_003486225.1 Chloroflexota bacterium | reverse complement strand
TGCCAGAGGGTATGAGCCAGGAACGCTTCGATTGGCTGGCGACAATTGCCGGAGAGACCATTAAGACCCCCGGCAGCGAGTCGAATGTCAAAGAAATCTTCGATAAGTGCTGGGAACTGCGCAACTCAGGCCAGGATCTGATGATCTTTAACCAGTTTGATGAGTTCGGCAACTACCTCTGGCATTACGAGGTTACCGGGCACGCCATGGTCGAGGCCCTGGAACAGGTGATGGGTCCGAATGATGTCTATCGCGGCCTGACCTCCGCAACCGGTTCTGCCGGCACAATTGCCAGCGGGGATTATCTCAAGCAGGTCTTCCCGACCAGCAAGATCGTAGCCAGTGAGGCTGTCCAGTGCCCAACCCTGCTCCACAATGGTTTTGGCGAGCACCGCATCGAAGGTATTGGCGATAAGCACGTCCCCTGGGTGCATAATGTCAAGAATACGGACCTGGTTGTGGCGATTGATGACAATGCTGTGGTTAACATCTCCCGCCTCTTCAACGAGCCGGAAGGCCGCAAGTATTTGGTAAAGAAGGGTGTCCCGGCAGAGTTTGTGGAACAATTAGACCTGCTCGGGTTCTCGGGCATTTCCAATGTGCTGACGGCGATCAAGTTTGCCAAATATTACGAGATGGGTGAAAACGATGTGGTCGTGACCATGCTGACCGATTCGATGGATCTGTACCAGAGCCGGTTGAAAGAAATGCACGCGGAATTTGGTGCATATACCGAGGTCAATGCTGCCGCAGACCACGCCCGCTACCTGGCAGGCCAGACCACGGACAATATGCTCGAACTGCGCTACCCTGACCGCAAGCGGGTACACAACCTGAAGTATTTCACCTGGGTCGAACAGCAGGGTAAAACCTACGAAGAGATCCAGGCACAGTGGTACCAGCCCGATTACTGGACCAACATCCAGGGACAGGTTGGTGAGATTGATGAGCTCATTGACGCTTTCAACGAGCGCGTGGCTAAAATATAGCTTAGAGAGTGTTGATCAGAAGCCGGTTCAATGGAACCGGCTTTTTTTTATCAAGTCCATTCGGTCGTTTAAGGACGAGCCCATCCTGAACATTCCGTGAGGATTACAAGCAGCCAAAATCGCAAGCTTCTCGTTTTTCTTGCTGATCTAAATCTGGCCATTGGGCTGAAAATTTAATGTAGAATGAATAAAGAAACCGATTAGAGGTAATTTATGGATAAGAAAACAGCCTTGGTGTTGAGCGGAGGTGGGGCTAAAGGTGCTTTCCAGTTCATGGCAGAAAAATATGCCAGGGAAGTCAAAGGTTATCGTTGGCAGATCATCTCTGGCGTTTCTGTTGGGGCTTTGAACGGTATGATGCTGGCGATGGAGAAATACTCCCAACTGGAGACACTTTGGCGCAATATTACCCGAGAGCAAGTCCTGAGCGGAAAACTAAATTTTTGGACGCTTTTGCGGATCGCATTTGGGGCGAAATCGATCTACAGCAATGCCCCCTTGTGGAAGCTTATCCAGCGGGAATACGAGCCGGAAAAGGTTAGAGCAGACCTGCGGGTAGGGGTAGTCTCCCTCCAGAGCGGCCAGATGGTACGTTTTGTGCCGTCCGATGTGGGATTTGAGAAAGCCATTTTGGCATCAACTGCCATCCCGATCTTGTGGAGCCCGGTCAAGGTTTCTCCCTTGTACCCGGAAATGGTGGATGGTGGGGTGCGGGATATCAGTCCGTTAGGCGATGTGCTGGATTCAGCGCCTGATGAGGTGGTGATTATAAACTGCGACCCAAGCTACCCGCCAGTGCGCATTGAACCCCATCGAAATGCCCTCGATATCGGTATCCATACCCTGGAACTGATGATGAACGAGATCATGGTTAACGATATCCAGCTGTTCATGCAGATCAACCAGAACGTCCGGGAAGCGGCTGTTGCAAACATTCATCTGCATAACCGCCGTGGCAAGGTGCTGAAAGCCTATACGTATAAATTGATTGAGCCGGATGAGTACCTTGGCGATGTTTTGGATTTCTCACCCGCAACGATCCGCATGCGGATGGAGGCCGGTTGGGAAAAAGCCAAACAAGTGTTAGGATAATCAAAACAGAATGGAGGCCCAATGAGCGCAAGCACACGACTGACCAAAGCTTTTGAGAAAGCGGAGCTGAACGAGATCTCATTTACGAATCGGGACAAATTTGTCATCTTTAGTGATTCGCACCGCGGCAAGAATGATTGGGGCGATGATTTTGCGCATAATCAATTGCTGTTCTTTCATGCGCTGACCTCCTATTACGAAGATGGCTTCGTATATATAGAGAACGGAGACGGGGATGAGCTCAGCGAGAATTGGATCTTCGAGAACATCCGCCGGGCGCACAGCCATATCTTTTGGCTGATGAAAAAGTTCCATAACGAGGGCCGCCTGATCATGATCTACGGCAACCACGATATGATTCGCCGCTTCCCCAGCGTAGTGCGCCGCACGATGTACAAATATTATGATGATCGTGAAGATAAAGAGGTCAGCTTATTCCACGGGGTGCGGATGAATGAAGCCATCGTGCTGAAGCACCAGGAAACCGGCAAGAAGATCTTTGTGGTGCACGGTCACCAGGCAGATTTCTTCAACTCATACTTTTGGTGGCTGGGTATGCTGACCCTGCCGTTGTGGAAGAGTGTTTTCCAAAAGATCCTGGGATGGCGCGACCCCACCAGCGCGGCTCAAAATCGCTGGAAGAAGAATAAAGTGGAAGGCCACATGATGCGTTGGGCAGAGGAGCATAACCAGATCATCATTGCCGGGCACACCCACCGCTCATGGCATCCTGTGCAGGGAGATCCACCCTATTTTAATGACGGCAGCTGCGTCCACCCGCGGGCCATCACCGCCATTGAGATTCAGAACGGAACCATCGCACTTGTTAAATGGTGGCTGAACACCAAACGGCATGTCAGCGATGATCTGGGGGAATATTCGAAAATGGACCGGGTATTGTATCTGGACAGGCAGTTGATGATGACCGACAAGGCGGGTACCCCAATACCCCCGATCCGGTTGGAAGATTTGGTTTATCCGGTCCCGGATTAACCGGAAGGGGAGATGGAGCATGCAGAGCTTGCCAGGCCCGGCCGATCTTGTGTTGGTGGCTTTCATCCCGCAGCCAAAAGACCTGGAAATTGTGCGCCTGCTGGGCTGGTACCGCATTCCACTGCGAACAGCACCCAAGGTGATCGCAGTGGATTGGCTGGCGTTTTACCAGCCAGCCAGCTTCGGCAAAGGACATAAATGGCTGATTGAGTGGGCTGCTCCTGTGCGCGGCCATGAGCTGACCACCCGGGCCGAACTGTTCAGAGACCAGCAGGACCACCCGCGTGCCGGGGAAGAGTATTTTAAAATCCAGTTGGGGCCGCTGGTCGCACTGCCAAATCCGATCAGAGCGGGGAACTGGAAGCGGGTGACCTTTTTATTCACCACCGGGGAACGCCTCCTGAATTCAGAGGAGATCTCTGAGCTGACTGTGCACGACGAAGAGCGTGCCGTGCTTTGGAAAGCTCTGCGAGAGCGAGCCATGCAGGAGCAGCGCTATGATGTGCAAGACCTGCCTGAACTGCCATTATCCCCTGAGATTTTGGCTTTGTTCAGCTTGATGAGCGGTGGGCCTGCTTTGAGGAATGAGGAGTGAACTCAGATTGCCCGCCAAAGTGGTGCGGCTTGCCAGCTTACTCGCCTAACTGGAAAAGCTCTTCAACCGAAACCTTCAAAACATGCGCCAACTTTAAAGCAAGATAGGTAGAGGGGATGTAAACTCCATTCTCAATGGTATTGATCGTTTTGCGGGTAACGCCTATTAATTCAGCCAGTTGTCCCTGGGTCAGGTCATTTTTTGCCCGCTGAACTTTGAGGGTGTTATCAAGTCTTTTTTCCACCATTATGTTACCTGTTGAGGATATACACTGCCATGTTGCGGGTACCAAAACCGACCAACAGCGCAGTCAGATAGATGAGCATCGGATCTTTGATGACCATTGCCATGGAAAGGATAGCTGCAAACAGGATGAAACCGATCAGGGCGAAAAAGGCGGTCTTCCAGGCTTTTAGCTCATTCAACTGGATCAATTCATCGTTCATTGCCTCTTTCAGCAGGGGGTTGCTTTTCATTCTCGCGTTCAGGCGGTGGTCTTTGAGCGCAAACACAACCTGGACCCCAATAGAAATTAACAGCAGGACCATTAGAATGGAATAGATGGCGTCGAAATGGACCTCCAGCAGTTTCAGGGCTGCCCGGATAAACCAAGCCACGAAAAACAGGCTAGAGCCTACCAGAAAGCCGAGCCGGTTCGCACTGCGTTCCTGATCGAAAAGTTCAATCTTTGTGGACATCATATCCTCCATTGGTTGTAACATTTATTATACAAAATGTAACTTTTACTACTCATAATATAACAAATATGTTATATATTGTCAAGCGGGGAAAAATTTATCCGACCTTTTGCAATCTTGACGCGCTGTATTCGCTGTGCAATAATTAAGTTACCATCAATTAATTGAGAGGATACAATGGCTGAAGAAAAGAAATCTCATAAGAAAGATCAGATCCCAGAAGAAGCGCGCCAGCATTACAAGCAAGCGCGTCAGGAAATGCATGAGAGCATTCGCGCCCTTTTCCCGCCGGAATTCATCGAGCACAGGCGAGAGGCCCGCAAACAAATGCTGATGGCAGCACGTTCCCTGATCAGCCACGCCATCGAACGCTTAGAAAAATATGACGATTGAGATTGCCTGACCGGTACGGCTAAGGGTTATGCCTGCGCGGCCTGATTGCGCCCAGCAGGGATAAACCGGCACCAGCCAGCAGAACATAAGCCAACCAGCCTTCCCGATAAAGATAGACCAGCACCCCGTTGGTCAGGAAAGCCAAAAACAGGACGGCGTAAACCAGACGTTTGAGGGTCTGGTTTATTTGTTTCATCTGTCTTTCGCCGGCCGGCACCTGAACCACCAACCCGCCCCTGCTGAGACGGTCGAAGACATTTTCGGTTTTGCGCGGCAGGGCGATCAGGGTTTGCAGGATCATGCCAGCTTCTTTCAGCCATGTGGATGCTCCCGTCTCATCGGCGATCATTTTTTCGGTATAGGGTGCCATTACACCCCATAAATTAAATTCGCGGTCCAACCCGGTGCAGATCCCCGCAAGGATCGCGACCGTACGGACCAGGAAGATCAGGTCTTGTGGTACCTGAAAAGGCATTTCATAGATCAATTCCCGGAATTCTTTGGCAAACGCATGCATCTCATCGAAGGGGATGCTGCGCAATTCATCCATACTTTTACCCCAAAACCGGTCGAACATGACAGATTCCGCCTGCTCTATGAGATCGAGGTCTGCATTGGGCAGCAGGATTTTAAGGATTTTATAAGCCTCGATGATACGTTTGGCATCTTTGGTGCCCAGCCCGATGGCAAACTCTTTCAACCCCTCACGCGTGCTGGGCGGGATTTTGCCCACCATGCCAAAATCAACAAAAGTCAGCTGCCAGGGGCCTTCTGTACCATTGATGTCCACAAATAAATTGCCGGGGTGAGGGTCCGCATGAAAGAACCCGTTTGTAAATATCTGGCGCATATAGGTATCAAAAAGGCGGGTGGCGACTTCCTTGCGGTCTATGCCAGCTTGATCAATCTCGTTGTAGTCTGTAATTTTAATGGCAAATACGTCTTCCAGGGTGAGAACTCTCTTGGTGGTGTGTGACCAAACCACCTGAGGCACGCGCACACCAGGCACATTGGCAAAATTCTCCTTGAATGTCTGGGCATTGCCTCCCTCAGCGATGTAATCGATCTCAGCGTATAGCACAGAGGAGAACTCAGCCAGCAAAGCGGTGATATCGATCCGCTTCCGCAGTGGCCGGTACCGCATGACAAGCTTTCCAGCCCAGTTTAGGGCACTGAGATCGGTAGCGATGATGGTTTCAATATTCGGACGCTGGATCTTCATGACGACATGCGTGCCAAACTCCTGCTGGTTTTGCGGCTTGAGCTGGGCACGGTGCACCTGCCCCAAGGAGGCAGCAGCTAATGGGACCTCATCAAAGGATGCAAAATGCTCCAGTAGTGAACCCTTGAGCTCCTGCTCGGCAAGGTTGCGAATGGCTGCAAAATCTTCTGCAGGAACTTCATCTTGCAAGCCTGCCAGTTCGTCGGTGATCTCTTCGGGCAGTACATCCAGACGGGTTGAGAGGAACTGGCCAACTTTGATAAGGACTCCGCCCAACCGGACAGCTAGATCGTGGTAATCCCTGGCGATCTTGCGTGCTCTTTTGGGGCGTGTCCTGGCTGAAATCTTTTTCAGGCCGATGAGAGGGAAGATGATTTCCCAGAGAAAGAGGCTGGCGAGCATCCGGCCAAAGAAGAATGTAATCCTACGGTAGCGAGTTTTATCCATGGAAGAATTATAAATGTGTTTTGATCTAAAAATGGTAAACTTGATTTAAGCAAGGGTCCAAATTCAACCAACCCTGGCTAAATGGGTATCGAGAGGAGAAAAATGATCTTAATCAAATCTGGTCGGTTGGTGACTGCGGAAAGGTCTTTTTTTGCTGATATTCTGTTAGATGGTGAAAAGATCAAAGCCATTGGTCCCGGGCTTGAGCCGGAGGGCAGCGAAGTGATCGATGCCAGCGGGAAGTTGGTCCTGCCGGGCGGGGTTGACCCGCATACCCATTTTGACTTGCCAATGTTCGATACCGTTTCCTCGGATGATCATTACACGGGTCACAAGGCTGCGGCCTTTGGCGGCACCACCACCGTAATGGATTTTGTTCCTCAACCCGACCAGGACAGCTTGGCGCAGGGGGTGGCTGCGTGGCATGCCAAAGCAGACCCCAAAGCTGCCATCGATTTCAGCTTTCATATGAACATCACCAGGCTGAATGCCCAGGTGGAATCCGAAATTCCACGCCTGCTGGATCTCGGCATCCCAACTTTGAAGGTATTCACGGCGTATAACGGCCGCCTGCGTTTGCAGGACGGTGAGATTTTCCGGGTGCTGCAGATTGCCAGGCGCAACGGGATGCTGACCATGCTGCACGCTGAAAATGGAGATGTGATCGATGAACTGGTGCCACAAGCACTGGCCGCAGGCCACACATCTCCGATCTGGCATGCCCGGACGCGTCCGGCCTGGGGGGCAGTCGAAGCGGCCTTGAGGGCTGCCGCCCTGGCTGCCCAGGCGCAAGCACCGCTGTATATTGTGCATATGAATACTGCCGGAGAAGCTGATATGCTGCACTATGCCCGGCGGCGCAATGTCCCTGTCATGGGTGAGACATGTCCGCAGTACCTGTTCTTCAGTCAGGCGGATTTGGAAAGAGAAGACGGCGCCAAATGGATTTGCTCGCCTCCGATGCGCGGCGAGCAAGACCAACAAGCTCTTTGGCATGCACTTTCCAACGATCAGCTTCAGGTGGTTGGCACTGATCACTGCCCATTTTTTTATGATGGCACATCGCCTATTATGTATGAGGGTCAACCAGTCGCAATCCCGGGCAAAGAACTGGGAGCAAAAGACTTTACCAAGATTCCCAATGGGCTGCCGGCAGTCGGCGATCGCCTGCCAATCTTATGGAGCTATGGGGTAGGTAAAGGACATATTACTGAGAATCAATTTGTGGCGCTCACCAGCACGAACCCGGCCAAGATTTTTGGCCTTTACCCCCAAAAGGGGGCTTTGGCTGCTGGTTCGGATGCCGATATTATAATCTGGGATCCGAATAGAAAGCTGGAATATGGCGTCGCGTATGCCCATCACCGTACTGATTACAATTTGTTTGAAGGCTGGCCGCTGACCGGGTTCCCTGAGAAAGTTTTCCTGCGCGGGAAGCTGATCGTTGATCAGGATCGCTGGCTGGGGAAACCCGGTGAAGGCAAGTTTCTGAGACGCGAAGCAGGCTCACCTGTGATATAAGTATACCGTGCTGACCCTACTGCCCTTTCTCTCGTTATTATCTGCAGCTTTTATCATCACTCTGTTTGGAGTGCTGCGTCCCCGCTTCGTCTATCACTGGCTGATCGCTGTGTTTGGCGCTCTGGTGTCATGGAGCAGCCTGTGGTTTGTGCGGTCTCAACTGCCTCTAGCCAATGGTTCACCCGAGAGTGGATATCTGGGTTTGCCCATCCCCACGATTTTTTTCCAGATCGATGCAGAAACCTGGCCATTGGCTTTAGCTGTGGCAACTTTGGGATTAGCAGTGCTACTGACCGATGTGGGACGCGCAGTAGGGACCAATTGGGTGATCTGGGCAGGGGATTTAGGCTTGACTGCAATGGGGGTTGCTGCCACCCTGGCTGGAAATTTTGCTACCATGCTGCTGATGTGGACGTTGGTGGATATTGTTGAATTGGGAATATTGCTCAGGGAGATACGCAAGGTCGAACTGCGTCGCCGGATTCTGGTCTTCTTTTTCACCAATCTGCTGGGCTCAGTGGCTGTGATTGCGGCAATTATTGCAGCTGCAGGAGCAGGTTCTGGAGGAATTTCGCTGGATCTTATCCCACCGCGGATTGAAATTTATCTGGTCTTAGCAGTTGGTTTGCGGATGGGAGTCTTCCCGCTGCAGGTCACCTTTTTGAGAGACTTGCAGCAACAAAGAGGCCAGAGTACTTTGCTGCGTCTGATCCCTCC
>DNGN01000299.1 GCA_003486225.1 Chloroflexota bacterium | reverse complement strand
ATGGGCTACTCCGGCTTGACCGTGGACTTTGCCAAGGAGATAGGAGCACAGGTGATCGTGCGCGGGTTGCGCGTTTTTTCGGACTTCGAATTTGAGTTTCGGCTGGCACTGGCCAATACAGAACTCGCCCCAGGCATCGAGACCATGGCACTGATCACCAGCAAAGAACACACCTTTCTCTCTTCAACAACCGTCCGCGAGATCGCATCACTGGGTGGTAATGTCAGCACGATGGTGCCGCCGCATGTTAACGCAGCACTGCTGGAAAAATTCAATGGTCAGGAACACGACACCGATTTTGCCACCAACGCCCTCAGAGACTGAAAAATTCAACCGTCCTCCTCTGTTGACGAAAATTACATTTGCATGTAGGCTTAAATCTTGCAACACATAGAATCAGTGCATGGCTGGCTGATTTGTTAATCAAATTTAAAATTGTACCTCTGAGAGGGTGCTTATGGATATTTTGCATCTGGTAGACCGATTAGAAGAACTCTTTAATGAAAGCCGTCCGATCCCATTTACCAACAATGTGATCGTCGATGAAGACCGCATGCTGGACATTATTGATCAAATGCGGGTGGCGATCCCCGACCAGGTCAAACAGGCAGAAAAAATGCTGGCTGAAAGGGACCGCACGCTGGCTCAGGCCCAGGAGGAAGCCAGCCGGACAATCCAGCTTGCGCGAGAGAAGAGCGAAGGCCTGCTCGAACGCGATTCGATTGTCGAAGCAGCCCAAACCAAAGGCGAACAGATCATCGAACAAGCCCACCTAGATGCAGAAGCCACCCGGGCTGAAGCAGACCAATATGTCCTCGAAACGCTGACCAATCTGGAAATTGAGATGGAGCGGGTCATCAACCAGGTGCGCAATGGTATCCGTACCATCCAGCATACCCGCGGCCAGTTCAAGGAAATCGAAGACACTTATCCTGCTGAATAACCTCCCTATCGGGTAACTTTAAATGAGTGACTGCCGGTGATCTACCGGCAGTTTTTTTTTGATTCCTTTGGCAGCCCGGCGATTCATCTTGACCAAAAACTGCATCCACAATATAATTTCCTAGTAATTAAATAGAGTTTATAGGAGTTATCGTGCATTTATCGAAACGCGGAGAATACGGTTTGCGGGCTATGATCTATCTGGCAAGAGTGGCAGAAGATGATCACCGCACCACCATCAAGGATATCGCCGAAAAAGAGAACATCCCCACAAAATTCCTGGAACAAATCCTGCTCAGCCTGAAAAATGCCGGGATCCTGCAGAGCAAGATGGGCGCCGGGGGTGGCTATTACCTGGCCCATCCTGCGGACGAGATCTCCCTGGGGCAGATCAAACGCGTGCTGGACGGCCCGATCGCCCCCATCCGCTGCGTCAGCCACATGGCCTACGAGCCCTGCGGATGTCCGGACGAGCACTCCTGCGGCTTGCGGATGGTGATGAACGATGTGCGCGAGGCGATTGCCGGCATCCTGGATGAGACCACGCTGGCAGATGTGGTCGCACGCGTGAATTCAGTTTAACAAGATGGGCAGGAACCGGGCTGGTTTCTGTCCTTTATTTTGGATTAAAATTCTACTAAATCAGTAGATTTTATAGAATATACGGAGATTGTACCTATGGAAAACTTTCTTAACCCCGATTTTTTGGTGTTTTTTGGCGTGGGGTTCCTGGCCCAGGTGATTGACGGCGCGCTGGGGATGGCCTATGGAGTCAGCGCGAATTCTTTCCTGCTCGGTTTCGGCGTCTCGCCTGCCCTCGCAAGCGCCAGCGTGCACACCGCCGAGGTTTTTACCACCGCGGCTTCCGGTATCTCCCACTGGCGGATGGGCAATGTGGATAAGACCATCATCAAACGCCTGGCAATCTTTGGCGTCATCGGTGGCATCCTGGGTGCCTACGTTCTGTCCAACATCGATGGACAGGCCATCAAGCCCTGGATCGCACTTTATTTGCTGGTGATGGGTGTACGCATTCTGATCAAGGCTTTCCGTCCCGCCAATGGGATCAGCAAAGCGCTGCGGCAGCGGCTGCCCATCCTGGGCCTGTTTGGCGGCTTTATGGATGCCATCGGTGGGGGCGGATGGGGACCCGTGGTCACCACCACCATGCTCGCCAATGGAGAACCACCGCGTAAGACCATCGGCTCGGTTAACCTGACCGAATTTTTCGTGACTTTTGCAGAGGCCATCACGTTTTTACTGACCCTGGGAACGCTGGATTGGCCGGTCGTTTTAGGGCTGTTAGTCGGTGGTGGCCTGGCAGCACCATTGGGGGCTTATCTGACCAAAAAAATCCCCACCCGCAGCATGCTGGTGATCGTCGGGCTGGTGGTGGTTTTCTTGCAGCTGCGCACACTCTACCAGGAGTGGTTGTAGCTTTAACTTTCGTTAAACTTTCAGCTCGATCGCCCCTTCCGGGCATTGCAGCACGCAGGCATTGCAGGCGATACATGCCTCAGGGCGCACAAAGACCGCCTTTCGAACTGCCGGATCTTGCTCCCAACACGCCACCGGACAAACCTGAATACACTCCCAAACACCGCTGCATTTTGCAGGATCGAAATGAATCCTCAACTTTCTCAAGGTGCGGGCGAGCTCCAGATGTTCCAGCATCAGGTCGATCATCTTCGGGTTTTCGGCCACTGCTTACCTCCACCCT
>DNGN01000055.1 GCA_003486225.1 Chloroflexota bacterium | reverse complement strand
CCGGGCTCGCACTGATTGGGAAACCGCCTGCTCCATCCAGCGGGCGGAGAGCAAGCATAATTTTGATCTCGAGTCTCAGATTATTCCCCTTTCGCAGCTAAACCGCGCCAGGATGGACCCGAGATTAACCGCAGACTACAAAGAAATATTGAATGAGAGTGATGCAGTAATTCTCAATATCGATTACCCGCTGGGACTGGCAGCCTACCAGGTATTGACCGAGATAGCGGATAATGTTGGTAAGGTGTTGGGTATTTACATTATTGGCAAAGCCGCCACACTGAACGGGGTGGTGGGGGATGTGATGATCCCCAATGTGGTGTATGACGGGCAGTCCCTGAATACATTTCTGTTTTCCAACTGTTTTAAAGGACACGATGTTGCCCCTTATCTGGTATATGGCACCGCCCTGGATAACCAGAAAGCCGTATCCGTGCAGGGGACCTTCCTGCAAAATGTGGAGTATATGGATGTCTTCTACCGAGAAGGCTATACCGATATTGAGATGGAAGGCGGGCCTTACCTCTCTGCAATCTACGAGATGACCCGTCCTAGACGCCACCCATTGAATGAAGTGGTCAACCTTTATGAGCTGCCTTTTGATCTGGGGATGCTGCATTATGCTTCGGATAAACCATTGAGTAAGGGCAAAAACCTGGGCGCAGGCAGCCTGTCCTATTTTGGCATGGACCCGACCTACGCCACAGCCGTGGCGGTACTGAAACGCATCTTTCAGCTTGAGGAAGCCAGGCTGGGTAAAAAAAGCGGCCCTGTCCGCTAGCCATAAGAAAGAATTGAGGGATTTTTATGCGATCGATTGGACAATCTGCAACCCGCATCGATGCCAAAGGTAAAGTGACTGGCGAGACCGCCTATCCCGGTGATCTGAATATGGACAACCAGGTGTATATGAAGATCCTTTTCGCAGGGAGGCCACACGCCATTGTGAGGGCCATCGATACATCCGAAGCCGAGGCTTTAGAGGGGGTGCTGGGAGTTTTTACAGCCAAGGATGTGCCGGTGAATGAATATGGCCTGACCAAGAAAGACCAGCCGGTGCTGTGCGGTCCGGGAGCGAAAAAACCGTTCACCGACCGTGTGCGTTTTGTTGGCGACCAGGTGGCAGTGGTGGTGGCGGAGACTGAGAAGCTGGCAGCCCTGGCGTGTTCTTTGATCGAGGTTACATTCGAAGACCTGCCTGTGATCACCGATGTGGAGCAAGCCCGGAAACCAGGGGCTTTTCTCATCCATCCGGAGGAAGAGAGCAACGCTTATTATAAATACAACATCCGCAAGGGAGATGTAGAAGCAGCTTTTTCCCGGGCAGATGTGATCGTGGAAGGGGTTTACCACACCCCAGCCCAGGAGCATGCTTTCCTGGCACCGGAAGCCGGATTGGCCTATTTTGACGAGCAGGATCGCATAACCATTGCAGTCGCTGCTCAATGGGCTCATGAAGAACGCGCCATGATTGCGCATGCCCTGGATCTGCCGCCAGAGAAGATCCGCGTGATCCATCCCGCGATTGGTGGGGCCTTTGGCGGGCGGGAAGATATTTCCATTCAAATTGCATTGGCCCTGGCCTTATGGCGGCTGGACCAGCGCGGGATCCGCCGGCCGATAAAGATCATCTGGACGCGGGAAGAATCCATCATCGGGCATCATAAACGCCACCCCTATCTTATCCGGGCAAAATGGGGCGCCACCAAAGATGGACGGGTGATCGCTGCCCAATCGGAGGTGCTGGCAGATGCCGGGGCGTATAACTACACATCCAATAAGGTGCTTGGAAATGCCACCCTGATGGTTTCCGGACCGTACGCCATAGATAATGTCAGCGTGGACGCTTTTGCGATTTATACCAACCATATTCCAGGCGGCGCGTTTCGAGGCTTTGGCGGTCCACAAGGTGCTTTCGCGGCTGAGATGCAGGTTAATAAACTGGCGGAAGCCCTGCAGATGGACCCGGTAGAAATCCGCATGAAGAATGTGATCCGGGATGGGATGGACGGCCATACCCAGACACCGCTGCCTGGACCTGTTACCATGGACCGCGTTGTGGAGAAGTGTGCCATTTCTTCGGGGTGGCAGCAATCCAACGGGCAATGGCTGCGGGCGGAGGAGGCCCAACCGCAAAAGGCGCATCTCAAGCGTGGGGTTGGATTTGCCTGCGGTTTCAAGAATGTCGGATTTTCCTATGGCTTCCCGGAGAGGAGCTGGGCGACCGTGGAACTGCATGGCAAAGCAGAGATCGAGCGGGTGGTGGTGCATCACGCTGGTTCTGATGTTGGGCAGGGAGCCCACACGGTTTTCCGGCAGATGGCGGCAGAAGCCCTGAATGTTTCGCAGGAAATTGTTGAGCTGATGGTGGCCGATACGGCAGTGACTGGAGATGCTGGCAGTTCTTCTGCTTCTCGAATGACCTTTATGGCAGGGAATGCCATCCGTGGGGCAGCTAAACTCGCCTTGCAGAAGTGGCAGGATGAAGAGCGCCCAGCAATTGCAGTGTTCAATTACCAACCGCCGGCGACCACTCCTATGGCTGCCGGTACCGGAATCAGCTACCCCAACTTTGCCTATGGTTACGTAGCCGAAACAGTTGAATTGGAAGTTGATACGGAAACCGGCGCGATCAAAGTGCTGCGGGTAGTGTGCGCAGATGACGTAGGCCAAGCCATCAATCCCCAGCAGATTGAAGGTCAGATAGAAGGGGCTGTTGTGCAGGCCGGCGGATATGTGCTGATGGAAAACTTCATCCAGCAAGATGGGTATGTAATTACCGATAAACTATCCACCTACCTGATCCCAACGATCCTGGATGTGCCGGAAACGGTGGAATCTGTGATCCTGGAATACGCCGATCAGGTCGGTCCCTTTGGCGTGCGCGGCATGGCAGAGATGCCTTATATTCCGCTTGCGCCAGCGGTCTTATCCGCACTGCACGATGCAACCGGTGTTTGGTTCAGCGATTTCCCGTTGACTCCTGAAAGGGTGCTGCGCGGGCTGGGAAAATTAAAATAACTGCAAATCAGCATTAGGCTCGAAAAGGACGCGGAGTATTATTCGCGCCCTTTTTTCCTTTGACCGGTGGAGATAACTTCTGCAAACCAGGTTAAATTGCCAGAATTGTGGATTTGTATGTCATAATAAGATTTGCAGTGTGTGTTGATGAGCAGATCGAATATCGATGAGTACCTTGTTGACAGAATAGCCGCTAACTGACGAATGTGAGAACCCATGGCCTCGTGGATTGTACATTTGCGTATTGCTGATAAGCTTTTAATTAATCTCCCGGAGTTGGATGCTGGGCAGTTCTCAATTGGTAATGTGGCACCCGACAGCGGGGTACCGGATGAGCGTTGGGAAAATTTCGATCCCCCACCTGAAAAGACGCATTTCATATTGAATCAAAGCCCGGATTCGAAGGATCTCTCACAGGACATCCAATTTTACCGGCGTTTTATGCAAGGTCAGGTCTCGCTGCATGCGGACCCCAAACAATTCTCGTTCCTGTTGGGGTATTTTTTTCACCTGATCACAGATAATCTCTGGTCAGAGCGCATTGGGCGCCCAACCCGAGAACGATACCGAAGTGATTTCGATCAAAATCCCGGTTTTATCTGGGAAGTAAAAAAAGATTGGTACGGATTGGACTTCAGTTATGTGCGCTCTCATCCCGAAAGCTTGTTTTGGCGCGTCTTCATTGACAGTGTTTATGAAAAAGAATATTTAGATTTCTTTCCGTCAGGTGCTATTGCGAACCAGCTGGCCTATATCAAGAATTTTTACCAGCGAACCGATCATGAGGTTGAGAGTAAGCTGCGTCTCTCGAATAATATTTACTTAAATGAAGCCGAGATGGCTCTATTTGTCGACGGTGCCTATAGGGATCTTTTGCGGATTTATCATTCTATTTGGGAGCGCAAAGTTTCTATAGAAAGCATGACAAGTGCGGTGGAACTGCTGAATTATTAGGNNAAAATACCTGACCCCAGAAATACGCGCCAGCTTGCCCGGAGATTTCATTCCTTTACAAGATGGTATTGTGCATTATGAATTGTGCGGTCCTGAAGATGCCCCATTGGTGGTCTTGGTGCATGGATTTTCGGTACCGTATTTTATCTGGGATCCAACTTTTGAAGCATTAACCCGGGCTGGATTCCGCGTTCTGCGCTATGATCTCTACGGCAGAGGGTATTCCGATCGACCGCATGTGCGGTATGATAAAACACTCTTTACCCGACAACTCAAGGAACTGCTGGATACTCTCGGGTGCAAAACCTGCCGGGCCGTGGTGGGCTTATCTTTGGGTGGGGTGATTGCGGCTAATTTTACTGTGTGCTATCCCGGCCAGGTGGAAAAACTGATGCTGGTTGATCCGGCGGGTTTCCCGGTGGATATTCCGCCTGCCTTCAAGCTGCTGCTAGTGCCAGGATTGGGGGAGGTATTGTTTGGTCTTATGAACGGGGAAAGACTGGAAAACTCATTGGCAGAAGATTTGTATGATCCAGAGCATGTAAAAAAATTTGTGAACCTGTATAGGCCGCCAATGCAGTACAAGGGTTTCCGGCGTTCGCTGATTTCAACTCTCCGGTCAGGACTGGTAGAGAATGGTCTTGATATTTACCGGCAGTTGGGGAAAATGGAAAACCCTCCGGTGCTGCTGGTGTGGGGCGAAAAAGATGTTACAGTCCCTTTCAAGTACAGCAAGAATTTGATTTCCCTGGTTCCCAGGGCACAATTCCATCCGATCCCAGACAGCGGGCACATCCCGCATTACGAACAGGCTTCAACGGTCAACCCGATTATGCTGGAGTTTCTGAATGCGTGACAAACCAAGGGTGTTAATCCGTGGGGGAGGCGATCTGGCAAGCGGTGTGGCTGCACGCCTGCACCGGGTGGGTTTTAATGTGCTGGTAGTTGAACTGGCACATCCTTTGGTGGTGCGCAGATTGGTGTCTTTTGGTGAGGCAGTTTTCAGCCG
>DNGN01000056.1 GCA_003486225.1 Chloroflexota bacterium | reverse complement strand
ATGATCCAGGGCAAACCCGCTTACCAGGTTCACCAAACTGTGGGCATTCGAAGAAACGAAGTAGACCGGCCGCCTGGAGAGGCTGGGCTGTAGTTGTTCAATTTGGAGCCACCAGCGGTGGATAGCCCGCCTATATTCGCTTAGGGAGCCATCCAGCAGCCGGACCCTGAAATCCTTGCGCTCCTGAGCCACATGTTGCAGGTTTACTCCAAAATCAGAACCCCAGATGGACACCAGGCGTTCCATATCCTCCTGATCCAGCCCGAGGACATGGGCTACCACTTCCATATCTGCAGGGTTTTTGGCCAGGTCTAAAAGGTTGATCTCTTTTGGAACCTGCTGCATCAGCCGGTTGATCTTGTTCCACTCGATCTGGTAAGCTGTCAAAATTGGGATAAGATCATCAATATCCGAGCGGCTGGTAATCAGGCAGGCCAGGATATCTTTGCCATTGAAAAAACAGCGCCGGCGCCGGGCAGGCGCACGCACTTCCTGCCATTCAGCGCTTCCCTCAACTCGATATTCTGAGAACATTCCATAGCTCTGGCCCAATACCACCAACTCTACCTGAGTTATTTCTCGGGGAAGACGCAGGACAGAGTAGACAAATGCCGTCGAATCTACAACCTCCTGGCGCGCCAATGGGTGCAGCAAAGAATTCATCCCTGCATGGGCTTCTTCTAAGCTGCGCAAGCGCACATCGGTGGAGGCCCGTAAAAGTGAATAGGCTGTCCGAAGATAAAGTTCGATCTCTTCAGATGCAACCTCAGGTACAGTTCGTTCCATGAAAACCTTTCAAAAACCTATCGGACTATTTTTCGTACCTGGGCTTCTTGAGTTTGCGTTTTTTCTTGAACTTTTTTGGTTGAGATTGAAAGATTTGGTAAGTAGAATCTTTAGAACCTCGGTACACAGCAGCGTTGATGATGGTAAACAAGCCAAACAACACCAACATAATCGCAAAACCGAACGCAAGCACCGCTTTGATATCTAACACGGGACCATACACCGGTATCAGGGTTGTACCGGACTGAAGTTCGAGCGGAATATTGATCCCATTGCTCCTGGCTGCTTGCAGGAGAACGTCCGATAAGGCAAACGACAGGATTGGGATCAGGATCATCATGATAAACCCAATACCCCTCCAAGCTGGATGAGGTTCTCGAGATTTTTCACGCTTTTCTTGCTCAAAGTAATTACTCATCACCGATCCTCACTTTCGCAGCATCCTCAACTGCCTGAATAATCTTATAATAGCCTGTACAGCGGCATAAATTGCCCGTCAGGGCAAATTGAATTTGTTCCCGGCTTGGTACGGGGATCTCTTCAAGCAGCTTGGCTGCTGACATGACAAAGCCAGGGGTGCAGTATCCGCATTGTACAGCGGCATCCTCAATGAAAGTTTGCTGAACCGGGTGAAGCTTTTCACCTTGCTGCAGGCCTTCAACAGTCACAATTTGCGCCTGGTGAGCCCTCGGAGCTGGCACCAGGCAGCTCATCACAGCTTTGCCGTCCAAAAAGATGGTGCAAGCTCCGCACTCGCCTTCTGCACAGCCTTCCTTGGTACCGGTCAGCAGCGCTTCCTCGCGCAGCAGGTGCAGCAGGGTCTTGTCATGTCCGGTCTCAAAACGGTAAGCTGTACCATTGATAATAGTCTCAATCGGTTCAACACTTCCATTGCTGGCCGTTGCTGCAGACAGCCTGCCTTTGGCACCTTTGCTGGCGAGCATTGGCGGCGCTTTTGGATAATCTGCGGCCTGGGTCCCCTCAGCCAGACAGGTAAAGGTGCGCTTCGCAATCACGCCAACCATATAGCGACGGTAAGCTGCAGTTCCTCTCAGATCATCAATCGGACGGGATGCCTCAACCGTCAGGTTGGCTGCCTGCTCAATTACTGCCTGATCCAGTTTTTTACCGATCAGGAATTCTTCTGCTGCCCTGGCATGCACAATCGTTGGGGCTACGGCACCAAGGGTCACTGCTGCCCTGGTTACGACCTGGTCCTTAAAAGACAGCACAGCCGCCAAATTCAACACTGAGATGGCCTGGGCTTTGCGCAAACCCACTTTGTAAAACATCCCTCGATGTCCATTTTTTAACCCAGGGAAGAAAATATCCACCAGCATCTCATCTGGCTCAAGTACAGTCTTGCGTACACCGGTAAAGAAATCAGATAAAACCACTGTCCGCTCGCCGCGCAAAGAGCGCAGCCGAAGGCTGGCACCCAGAGCCATCAGGGGTGTGATGGTATCGTTTGCCGGGGAGGCGGTGATCAGGTTGCCAGCAACCGTCCCGCGATTACGAATCTGTGGCGCACCAACCTCCCAACAAGCCTGGGCTAATGGGAACCCTTGCTCTAAAATCAGCTTTGAACCCGCACAATCATTATGCGTCACCATGGGTCCCAAATGGATCATTCCATCCTCGTCTAAAGTTATCAGGTCAAGGTCTGGGATTCGGGTAACATCAATCAGGGTATCCACATCTGGATGCATTTTTGCTTCAAGTTCCAAGATCAGGTCTGTAGCGCCAGCGATGATTCGGGCGCTGCCTTTTCCAGCTGCTAGTGCGTCTAAAACTTGGTCAATTGTTGTAGGTTGAAGATATTGTTTCCACATCATCCGAAGTACTCATTTCATCATCTTAATAGTTTGAAAAGTTATTAGGCCAACCGGAAATGATCAGGTTTGTTAATTTGATTCTACCGACTTAATCCATTTTTGCAACTGTGCCAGTCAAATTCGGTCTGATCGGTTTCGCCTAACCTACATTTTCAAGCTTTGGACATCACACTGCCATCTCCACTGCGCCGCAGCATGATGATTTGCGCCAGGATACTGACCGCAATCTCCTCAGGTGTTTCAGCTTTCAATTCCAGCCCGACGGGGGAATGGACACGTGAAAGGCGCTCGGGTTCGATGCCTTGCTCGATCAATTGTTTCGTGGTCGTCTGCCAGCGCCGACGTGATCCGATCACCCCGATAAATGCTGCGGCAGAATCAAGCAATGCTGGCAGCCCCTTGACATCCAATTCAACGTTGCGTGTGGTCAGGATCAGATAGGTCTGACTGTGCAGCTTAAACTGGCTGACCAGGTCCTGCATCGGTCCGTGATGGATTTGGCCCAATGCCGCCAGGTCGTCTGTTAAGAATTCCGCTCGGTCATCGCTTACAACCACAGCAAATCCCAACCAGTTTGCCAGACGGGCAACCTCGCGCCCAACATGCCCTGCTCCAATCACGATCACGGTTGGCTGAGGGAGAATCGGTTCCACGTACACCTCCAATTGACCGCCGCATACCCCGGGGTCACCGCGCTTGGGGTCAGTCATTTTATACGATACCAGCTTGGGCTCGCCATCCGCCATGGCTTCATGGGCAGCCTGAACTACCCGGTGTTCCAATTCCCCCCCACCGATCGTATCCAATGTCCGCCCATCGGGAAAGACCAGCATTTTACTGCCAGTTCCCCTCGGGGTGGACCCGCTGGCCTGCACAATCACGCACAAGGCTGCTGTGCCCTGATTTTTAATAATTTCGACAATTTGTTGATAAATATTTGCTGTCATCAGTCTTCCAATAATCCCAATACAACCGGTAATAGCTGTTTCTTGCGCGAAACCACTCCCTCTGCATGGCGGATTCCATCCGAAAGCAGCGGATATGGCAGCTCACTTAACAGGGGTGGGCTATCCGAGAGCAGTAATCTGCTGGAACTGCCAACTACATTAGTGATCATCAGCATCGAAAAATCCAAACCATTCTTATCGCGTTGGCGGTTCAATGCATCGAATAAAGGCTTTTTAATGTTCTCTGATTCAATAAATTTGGTCACTTCAGCCTGCGCAATACTGAAGCGGAATCCACCGGCCTCATAAAGCTTCATATCCTGGCTCACAATTTCATCCGGGTTACGGGCTTCAATCCCCGCACCTGCCTTAACCACCTGTTCGCCATAACTATTCAACGTTTCGCCCTCCAGGGGACTGCCGATCAGGAAAGCCCAGCGCGCCAAGCGCTCTGCCACCCGGTGATCGCGCGGGGTGGTTGTCGGTGAGGTAAGTCTCAGGGTATCCGATAGCAAACCACCCAAAAGCACACCAGCAATCTCTGGCGGTGCACTCAGGCCAGCTTCTTCTATCCGTTCAGCTACCAGGGTGCTGGTGCTGCCGACCACATCCACCGTGAAGCGGATGGGGATATGGGTAGAGGCATTATCCAAGCGGTGATGGTCAAGGATTTCGACCAGTTCGGCTTCATCCAGGGAGCCAATCGCCTGGCGCGGTTCATTGTGATCCACCAATATCACCCGCAAGCGGGGAGGGTTGAGCAGATCGCGCTGGCGGGCAACACCGAGATAGCGGCCGTTTTCATCGACGACAAAAAAATCGCTCTCCTCCAAGCGTAAAATGCGGTTGAGCGAATCCCGGATGCGGGCACTCGCCTGAAAGACAGGCACGTTGGTGCTGCACGCTTCCTGGCTGGGGGTTTCCATCAAAGGGGTCAGGTGATCTGATTCCTGGCGCAATATTGGGCCAATCGCCTGGCTGAGAAAGGCAAACAAGCTCCAGCCGGTTACCAACCCGTAAGGAGTGCCATCCTGGTTGACGACAGGGGTAATACCGCCCGTTCGGTTCGAAATTCTCCAGGCCTCGCTTAAAGGCTGTTCGGGCGTGATCGTGGCAAACCGACGGCTCACCGACTCAAACCTCGGCGAAGCATCCGTAAGTAAAGTTGGGGTATCAATTCCTAATCTTTTAAGTACCCAGCTGGTTTGCGGGTTGAGAGCACCAGCCCGGGCAGCGATCGTTTCTAATCCATCGCGTTCTTTCAAAAGCCAGGCATACCCAATTGCGGAGGCAATTGAATCCATATCTGGGTTCACATGCCCAATGACAAAAATTTCAGTCATATTGACATCTCCACACAAAACAAGTAGCGTTCTGAATTCTGCACCAGACGCCGTATGTATTTTACCGCGTTTAAAATGTTTCCCCTAAGGACAAAGGATTTCCGTCTGCTCTGATGGCTGGCTTTCAGCCCACAAACGCCCAAATTCCCGCAAATACTCCCCTGCGATCTCTCTGTTATCAATAATAATCACATTTTCGTCGTTACTGTTATCCGCATTACCCGAAAAATTAAACGAGCCCGTCACAACGATCTGGCGATCAATGATGATGACCTTATGGTGCATCGTCCTCGGGTTTCCATCCTGGCGAACCGGCAGTCCCGCACAATATAAAAGAGAAAACTCACTATACTCGGTTTCGGAGCCGCGTTCTTCAAATATCCCAGCGACATCCACCCCGCTTCGGGATCTCTGTAAGATCGTGCCGCCCATATCGTCATCGGTAAATGAAAATGTCATGAACCTGATTTCGGACTGTGCCTTCGCCAGCAGTTCTGCCAGCAGGTTGGCCACATCATCTTCGGCAGCAAATCGAACCAGGACCAAGGTATCATCAACCCGCACATTTTGTTGATCGCTGGTCGAGGGCGATTTCGGGCCAAACGCATCACCACTCCACATTTCCTGGAATTCACGCTCATAAATTGCGGCCAGCTCGGTCGATTGCAACACAAGCACATTGTTGTTGTTGAGCAGGGTACCATTATGGGTAATGTTTGTCGAACCTGTCCAGACCACCGATTGATCAAAGATCCAGAACTTATTATGCATTAACCCCGACCGCCGATCATCCTTCACCCCGATCCCGGCATCTTCCATCTTGGCAAACAGATTATGGCCTTCCTCTTCATCTGCCTCAATGCCATATTCATCATCCGTTACCCACTGAATCTCAACTCCGCGCTGCCGGGCTGCGATCAGGGCCTCAGCCACATTCTCCAGATCAAACTCAAATGAAGCAATATGGATCGAGGTAGTCGCAGCATCTAT
>DNGN01000222.1 GCA_003486225.1 Chloroflexota bacterium | reverse complement strand
GAGGTTGAATCATCCAGGATCAGGATGCGCGGGTCGATCAGCAAAGCCCTGGCGATGGCCACCCGCTGGCGCTGTCCGCCAGAAAGGGTGATTCCGCGTTCGCCAACCATGGTCTGGTACCCTTTTGGAAACTGCATAATAAAATCATGGGCCCTGGCCACCTTGGCCGCCGCCATGATCTGTTCCTGGCTGGCCTCGGGCTTACCGAAAGCAATATTATCGCTGATGCTGGCTGAAAACAGGAGCGTGGTCTGAAGCACATAGCCAATTTGACGGCGCAGCGAATTGAGATCGTATTCACTGACCAATCTGCCATCCAGCAGCACCTCCCCCTGCTGTGGCTCATAGAAACGCGGGATCAGGTTGACCATGGTGGTTTTGCCGGAACCGGTCTGGCCGATCAGCCCGATGATCTTGTTGGGGGGAGAAAAGAAATTTATGTCCTGGATCGCGGGGGAAGGTTCTCCCTGGTAGGTAAAGGTCACATTCCTGAAAGCCACCTCGCCCTGGATACCTGCTGCGGACACCGCGCCGGGCAGGGATTGAATTTCGGCCTGGTGGTCGAGCACTTCGGTGGTGCGCTTGGCTCCGGCAGCCGCCTCACCGGCCATATTCACATACCAGGTCAGCTGTCGTGCTGGCAGGGCGATTAAAAGCATGTAGCTGTTGAATTGCACGACCTGACCAACCGTCAAGGTCCCCTCCAGGACCATATTTCCGCCAAACCAGAGTAAGGAAATTGTGCTGAGTGAAACCAGCAGCATGGTCGTGGGCATGATCTTTGACCATTCGTGGATCACATGCACCCGCGCATTGTACAGTTCCCGGTTGGAATGGTCGAAACGGTTAATCTCGTGACCCTCCCGGGAAAAAGCCTTAACGACCTGAACCCCGATCACATTCTCCTGCAGGCGTGAGGAGAGGTCCCCGAGAGCCTTGTCGATGTCGTAGAACATTTTGCTCACCCGGCTGCCAAAATTAGCCGTCAAGATCAAAAGCGGGATCAGCGGGATAATGGCGATCAGGGTCAGTTTAGGGCTTTCATTCAACATCAGGATCAAGGCCCCGATGATCAGCAGGATCACCTGCAGCAGCTCGACTGCGCCACTGCCAATGAAGGCCTGCATGGACCGGATATCTTCTGTACACCTGCTCATCAGCTGGCCTGTTTGGGCGTGGTTGTGGTAGCTGAAGGACAAATTTTGGATATGTTTGAAGAGACGGTTTCTCAGGTCATAGCCAAACCGCATGGAGACGGTCTCGCTCAGGTATCTCTGCACCGCAGACAGGATCGACCGCAGAGCGCCGATCCCCAGGATCACCAGGGCTGCCTGAAGCATGTGGCTGACCTCGCCTTTGAGCAGCCCTGTATCGATGACGTCCCGAAAGATGGAGGGAATGGCCAATTGGGTTCCGGTGACACCCACCAATGTCAGAAAAGCCCCAAGCAGTGCCAGCCAGTAGGGGCGTAAAAGGTGGGTGATTTTGATGAGTGATCGCATGCTTCTCAGTTCTGGGGCTGTGCCAATTCGATCGAATGTTTAGGCGTCTTGGGCGGTAATGCTGAAGATGGTTTCTGCGGTTACAACATGTCTTTTATTCTCCAGGAGGAGGTCTTTAATCAATTTATCTTCCTCATCATCCAGAGATTTCAGATCAGTATAAAAGAGCTGCATTTTTACCTGGTACTCACCGTGCGGTCGAGGTTCTCTCAGGTGCAGGGTAAAGCTCATGGTATTTTCAATCGCCTCCACAACACTCAGAGAAGATACCTCCTCATGATCCCGGTTTAAAATACCGATCTCGATATTCGGTTTTTGCTGAAATGGGGTGATCTCAAATTCAATCGCGACCCGTTTCCCATCTGCATAAGGGGTGGCTTTTAATTCCCTGATCCCCATTTTTTCCGGTGGGACAGGCACATCGTTTGGGTTGGTGAAGAAAATATCCATCATTGTGAATTCTGTCAACGGTTCCTAATCTGATAATGAATTGGTTCGAACATGGGAGAGACTTCCCTCCAACGTCTGGGCAGGAAGTATTATACACCATGCAGTGGTGTGAGATCCTCCGCTCATGGTGTGGGGCAGGAGCAAGATAATTTCAGCGCGTTATTCGTCGTACAGGATGGTTGTCTCGGTGTAGATGCGTACGCCTTTTTTTTCCATGCGCTCCTGGATGAAACGCTGCAATTCTTCTCTTTTCTCCTGAAGGGAACGGTCGCTCGCCAGGCGCTCAAGCGGGTAGTTGAGGCGTAAGGCGCGTGGTGAGACGATAAAACGCGTGATGCCTGCCGGCAGCAGTTTTTCTTCCCGGCTGAATTGGATTACTTCAGAAACGCTGAAAGGCGGATAGATGATCAGGCCAGCCAGCTGGTCATAATACCCGTCCACCCCATTGATATCTTCGATCATCGTACGATCATACAGGCTGACCTGGCTGTACATACGCACAAGCTTGGTTATGATTTCTGACCGCCTGCCTGGGGAGGAGGTAGTTAATGAGTAGCGGCGTTGATCAGGGAGTTCCAGAAATGCCAGGGATTGGGAGGAAAAATTGGGTTCACTCACAGCCTCAAGGCTAATCTCATCGATGGCTTCGATCTCCTTCAAAAGCCTGTCAGGCTCGATTTTCCAAAGCACGTGGTTCCAGGTTTGTAAGCCCATGCCAGGGGATTCGGGATCTACGATCTGGGCGAGCAAATGCGGGAGTCCCATTTCTTTCATGGCCGTCACCCGGTTGGCTCCATCCAGCACCATATAGCGGATCGGATCTCCTTGAATCGGGATCACCAGGGGGGGGTTATACAGGATGCCGGAATTCTTGATCCTTGAGATCAGCGGCATGGTACGTTGCGGGTCATGGTGTTCATGCAAGCTGATCGTCTCGGCTGGAAGAATATCCAGGTTGGGGTAACGTTGCAGAGTTGTCATTCATTCATCCTAAAAATCGTCTTTGCCCGATAACCTTACGGACAAGCAAATTGCTGGTGCTGGTCGAAATTTTCTGAAAAATTATGCCGGCCGGAAAGATCACAGGCCGCCCTGAAAAAATAATACGGGGTCTGGGCTGGGAAAGCCACGGCTTGCAGGGCGGTCAAACTTGGGTTAGCGATGGGCGCGGGAGGCAAGCCGGCATACAGGTAGGTATTATAAGGGGATTGCACCTCTAAATGCGCATAGGTAAGGGGATTTGTCCACCAGCTGTTTTGTTGGGAATTATATCCCAGAGCATACTGCACGGTGGGGTCGGTCTCTAATTTCATGGAAATCGCCAACCGGTTAAAAAAAACCGAGGCAATGATCGGCATTTCATCATTGATGACCGCTTCTCGCTGGATGATGGAAGCCAGGATGATGCCCTGGTGCAGGGAGAGTCCCTGTTGTTCGATCCCCTGGCGGGTTTTAGGCGGTAGCAGTTCATCAAATTTTTCTACCAGGTAGCCTACCAGCTGGTCGGCAGTGATCGTGCGTTCCACCTCGTATGACCCGGGAGGGAAAAAGCCTTCCAGCGAGGCACCCATGGGAACTTCTTCCATGATCGGCAAGCCAGGGATCCTCTGGTGGGCTGCCTGAATAAATTCCTGCGGGCTTATCTCAAGGCCGGTGGTTGGGAGGCTTTCTGCTATCTCTTCTAACCTCCATCCGGCCAGGATGGATACAGTCACCATCAGCGGTGTGGAATCTCGTAGGGCGTTGGCAATGCCCACCGCCGACATCCCTTTATTGAGCTGGTAGCTGCCTGCCTGGAGCTGGGTGTCCAGTCCTGAATAGATCAGATAATCTCTGAATAAGGCGGCATCCGCAATCAGTCCACTGGCTGCAAGATTGGTGATAATGGACTCAGTGGGCTGGTTCACCTCAATTGAGAATTGCAGTCTTTCGGCATCTGTCCCAATCGGACCAGTTAGCAGGTCCTGATTTTTAACCAGCCGGTACGAGACCAGGTAATGCTGCCAGGTGGTCAGGTGGATGGAAGGTTTGCCATACAATTGTTCGGCTTGACTGGGGTACTGCAGGATGAAAGAATAGGCAAAGCTGCAAACCAAACCAGCAGCGCCGATTAAAATGATAAGGACGAGAATAGGAAATTTAGACCGGGTTCGTTTCATCAGTTTCTGGGGGGTTCATATCGAGGTAGGATTGCAGGATGATGGCAGCCGCGACTTGGTCCAGATGTCCCTGGCGATTTTTCGGCCCTGCCCCGCTTTTGATCTTATTTTGGACGGCTTGCTGGGTGCTGAAGCTCTCGTCCCATAATTCAACCGGCAGTGAAGATGCCGAGCGGATCTCTGCGGCTAGCCGGGCTGCCTTGCGCCCAGAGAAGTTGGGTTTCCCATCGAGATCCGTGGCCTGCCCAATCACAATTTTGCCGGCTCCTTCCTTTTCTGCGATTTCAATAATGCGTCTTGCATCCAGCTTGCGGCTGGCATGCGGTAGGACCAGTAATGGGCGTGCCAGGCTGCCGGTTGGGTCGCTGATGGCAATCCCGATATTCTTTTCGCCGGGGTCAATACCAAGGATGCGCAAATTAACGTTCCTGGATCAGATCTACCGCTTCAATTCTGACTTGCAGCAACGGCATCACAGGCCACCATTCCGGAAAAATCGAGATCTGCGGCTTGCTTGAAAGGTCCAGTTCGGATTGCAGCAGGCTGGCTGCTCGCTCTGGGGGCTGGCCAAGGATTTTATCGATGCTGTTTGCGAGAGATTTAATGGTGAAGATCTGCCGTGAAAGCTCTACCGGCCAGGCGATTTCTTGTGAGTCTCCAGCTTCAGGCGAGGAAATGGAGGAAATATTAAAAGTCTCGGGTTGCGCATTATAGCCTGCCGGGAGGGTGGCATCCAGGATAGCATTTCCCATGGCCTGCAGTTCACTGCCGCTGAGGTACATGATTTCATATTCTACCCGCAGCAGCAAGGAAAGGGTGGAACTGGGCTGCGGTTCAGGTGGCGAAAAGCTCTCCTCCAGGACAATCGCTACACTGGGTTCGCTATCCAGGATCACGTCGCCTTCATCCAGGGTGACCTGGGCTTCCTCCAGCGCGGTTTGCCAGAGAGATGCCATCAAAACTTCGGACAGTTCCTGGTAATCTTCCGGGATGGGCGAGCGGCTGAACTGCTCGCTACCGCCAGTGGTTGGTTCGGGATTATTGGCTGTCAGGCTGCGTG
>DNGN01000347.1 GCA_003486225.1 Chloroflexota bacterium | reverse complement strand
GACCAGATCCTGGTCTTCGACCAGGGAAGGATCGTCGAGCGCGGCGTACATGAGGAATTAGTTGCCTCAGGTGGAACCTATACCGAAATTTATCACCTCCAGCTCTCCCAACAGGAGGCAAACCCGGCCGAGATGGATGACAAACTGCCACCAAACCAACAGGCAGGACCCAATGGGTAAATCGACCATCAACTTGCCAGAGCATTTCCGCCAGGAACACGAAAAACCTCAAGGCTATAAACCCGAGGTGTTTAAAGGCATCCTCAGCTTCCTCACGCCGTATAAAAAACCGATGCTGATCTCGCTTGTCCTGATGTTGATCGGCTCAGTCGCCTCTGTGGCTGGCCCCTATTTTACAAAGATCGCGCTCGATGAGGGCATCGTGAACCAAAACCGGTTGGTCCTGCGCAACGCGATTTTACTGTATGTATCCACAGTTCTCTTGCAGTGGGCAGTTACCTTCGTCCGGGTCAATATCATGGCGAAAGCCGGACAATCGGCGATTTACGATATGCGCGCCCGGCTATTCCTCCACATCCAAGAGCTTTCGCTCAGCTTTTTTTCCCATTTCAGTGCAGGCCGTTTGGTCTCGCGCGTGATCAATGATGTCGCTATCCTGCGTCAGTTCGTCACCTGGGCGATCATCGCTTCCTTCCGCGACATCCTAACGGTTTTTGGCATATTGGTTGCCATGCTTAGTTTAAATCTCAGGCTATCGCTGCTCACTTTTGCGGTCTTGCCTTTAATTGTCATCGCGACCTTCATCTTTCGCAAACATATCCGCGATATCTACCGCCGCATCCGGGCTGGCATGAGTTGGGTCAATTCCGTCCTGGCCGAGAATATCAACGGGGTGCGAGTGATCCAGGCTTTCAGCCGCCAGGAATACAATTACAACCACTTCAGAGACCAGGTCAACCGCTTTCACCTAGAGAACAACCTGGCCTCAGCCCGCCTGGTGGCCGCATTCTTTCCATCGATTGACATGATCGGCACCATCGCCATTTTCTTCGTCATCTGGCTGGGCGGAGCAGCCGTGATCGGCGAGCAGGTGACGGCGGGGGTGCTGGTGGCATTTGTGTTGTACATTGAACAATTCTTCCGCCCGATCCAGGATCTCAGCCGCAGATATGACCAATTTCAATCTTCCATGATCGCTGGCGAAAGGATCCTGGAGCTGCTCGATTCGCCGATTGAGGTTAGAGATCAACCCGAGGCCTACCCGATCTCGCCGATCGAGGGGCTGGTAGAGTTCAGAGATGTGTCCTTCTTCTACCAGGATGACCCTGAAACCCTGGTGTTGGAGGATATCAACCTCAAGACATCGCCAGGCCGTACCGTGGCCTTGGTGGGAGAGACTGGCGCAGGAAAATCCACCTTCATCAAACTTTTGGGGCGTTTTTACGATCCGACCAGCGGCAAAATTCTGGTTGACGGGCATGATATCCGGCAGGTGACACAAGCCAGCCTGCGCGGGCAGATGGGCATCGTACTGCAGGAGCCTTTCCTTTTTGGGGGCACCGTGTACGAAAATATCCAATTTGGCCGGTTGGAAGCCACGCTTGAGGATGCCCAGAAGGCTGCAAAAGCCGTGGGGGCGGATGAGTTCATCTCCAATTTAAAAAACGGGTACCATACATCTGTGGAAGAAGGCGGCGCGCTTCTGTCGGTTGGGCAGCGCCAGCTGATCTCTTTTGCCCGGGCTTTGCTGGCAGACCCGCGCATCCTGATCCTGGACGAAGCCACCTCCAGCATCGATACCCAGACAGAACAAATCATCCAGCAAGCCCTGTATACCCTTCTGAAAGGACGCACCTCATTCGTCATCGCCCACCGGCTTTCCACGATCGTGAACGCCGATTGGATCGTGGTGATGGATAAGGGCAAGATTGTCGAGCAAGGCATCCATCAAGACCTATTATCCATGCGGGGAATATATTTTAATCTGTATAATATCGGCTTCCGCGAACCCGAAAGCATCGAAAACTAACCCCTTTCGTGAAATTTAACACGATGTTACGATTATAATTGAACGCGCCTTATACAGGCATCGCATATGCTATAGACGTATAAATACTCCATCACAGAAGATTTCCGAACATCCTGAATTGAAGGGAGAGTCTTAACCATGAAAATTACTTTTTCTACCCTGGTGGTCCTTGTCGTGCTGACGGTAACCCTGGGTGCCTGCCAGTCGGCTGCAGGGGAAACGATTATTATCAACGAGCAGCATGCCGGTCAAACCATCGAACTAAATACGGGAGATTTCCTGGAAGTCATGTTGAACGGGAATATCACCACGGGCTTCAATTGGGTACCGGCCCCCCAGAATCCGGAACTGCTGGAACAGGTCGGTGATGTCCAGGTCACCCCAGCCAGCGACCTGATCGGTGCGCCGGGCGTGATTGTCCTGAAATTCAAAGCCATCCGTGCCGGTGAAACCAACCTGCATTTGGATTACAAACAACCCTGGGACGCGGCAACAGCCCCCGAGCAGACATTTGATGTCACTGTCGTCGTAAATTAACCGGATTCCGGACCAGCCGATTAAATTTGATAGCAAACTATGCCCTGGTTCTTGCTCGAACAGGGTCATGAGCGATTTTCCCAACCCGCCGAGGTTTTGGTTTTCCATTCCAGTTTCTCATACCAGTTAGGGCCTGGATTTATTCATCCAACGTTAACCTTCCAGGTTGTGAAATTTGGAACTATAACTTCTTTCTCAACGTCTCAAGGGTAGAAAAATAACCAGGGGAGAAATCTTCCCTGAAAGGTCGAACAAAGGATTCGACACCACAGGAGAAAGAAATGAAAACCACAATCAACCGAACCTTATATGCAGTATTTTTGCTCGGCCTGATCCTTTCCGCCTGCAGCCAAGATAGCCAAACGAGTAATCTGGCCAACCCGGCTTCAGTCTACTGCCAGGAGCAGGGATACCGGCATGAAATGCGGGAGGATGAAAACGGTACTTTTGGAGTTTGCATTTTCCCCGACGCCTCCGAATGTGAAGAATGGGCATATCTCCGAGCAGGATGTGGACCTGGGGAATCAAGCCAACAGCCCCTCAATATAGCCAATCCTGCTGCGCTCTATTGTGAAGAAATGGGCGGGCGAGTGGATATGCGGGAAAACCAGGATGGCCAGTACGGCGTTTGCGTCTTTCCAGACCAAACAGAATGCGAGGAGTGGGCCTTGTATCGGGGAGAATGTGAGACTGTCGGCACAAGTGATATTTCAGAACCCTTTTCAATGCCGGTCATCGCGGTTTATGGCTCTGTCATCGCTTCTGGCAGCGATCTTCCCGCCCCAAGCAAGCTTGTGCTGGCCCAAGAAAGCTTGGGCAGTGTATATATCATGGGAGCAAACGCAGACATCGAGACCCAGATCCTTTCAATACGAGATAAGCCAATGCCCGCCAACAAGGCCAACTTTTGGGGCTCGCTGGACTGCTCATCCAAAGATAACTGCCTGCTGACCGTAACCCAGATGCGGGTGGAGGGTCCCGGAACTGAACTACCAGCAGACCTGGTGGAAGCTTGGACGGGTGTCGTTTACAGTGGGCCTCCCGGCCCGCGCTCCGGAGGGGATGATTACTTTACCCTGCTGGGGCAAATGCCCTTCCAGTTCGGGATCGATGGCGCTGATGACCGCATCCGGCAGCAGATTGAAAACCTCAGGGATTCGGGCCAGCCAGTGAGAATTTGGGGCCAGGTCTTCGCTGGGCGCATGGACTGGAATGGCGCCCAGATCATTGTCTCCAAGATCGAAACAATCGAAGCAGACCCCTCCTTAATTCCTCCGGCCCCGGCATGGTAATTGGTCAATGACCTGCAGTTTTAAATTCGGTCGCTCGAAGAACAGGCCAAGATTCTCCTGGTCTGTTTTTCTATGTCCCATTCGCAATTCCTCCCCAAAGAGTTCATGATCCCTTAGGCCAGCTTGATTCACATTTTTATGGTTTAATCCAAACAATGGCTGAAACAAAACCACCCCAAAAAAATGGTAAAAGAAGTGGAATCCATTTTTCCACTTTCGGTTTTTTGATCTTCATGCTGCTCGTGATCGCGCTGGTTGGGTTCCTGAGTTTGCAGGCGGGGTATTTCGAGGACTTTCTACCGACCAATCAGGTCGCGGAGGTTCCTGAGACCCAAACCGCAACTCAACCCCCAACACCCGAAAACGACCCAGTTGATTCACTTGATCCTACCTTAACCGCCGAGCCTGAGCCGCAAGCGACTTTTACCCTTCCGCCCCAGGAGAACGGCACTCTTCCCGGTCTGATCTTTTTCTCGATGAGCGAAGCTGGGTACAGCCATTTGTTTGCATATCATCCGGAAACGCTGCCCATTACCCGCCTGACCTATGGGGAATGGGATGACCGCCATCCCGCGATTAGTCCGGATGGCACCACGCTGGCCTTCAGTTCCAACCGCTCCGGNNCAGGTGTCCCGGAAACGCGTATCACCTCGGGCATTAACCATGAATACGAACCTGCCTGGATGCCGGACAGCACCACCCTGGCCTTCATTTCCACCCAGAATGGCAGCCAGGATATTTTCCTGGTGGATACGAGCACAAGTACCAAACCCGTCAACTTCACCAATAACCCCACCGCAAATCAGGTGCGCCCAGCCTGGCTGCCTGTCGGGCATATCTTAATGTGGGTCTCCAAAGAGGAGGGGGTTTCCACGCTATTCAGTTCGGATATCCACGAAGAGGCCGCCCGGGCGACACCCAGCATCAACACGGATTTGTATGCCTGGGACCCCTCCGGGAAGTATCTGGCTACCATACAGACCACACCCGACCAAAATTTCCTCGCCATCCAAAACTTTGAAGACCGAACCTTTATCCTGCTGCCGCTCCAGCTGCCCGGCCAGGTGGATGATCTCAGCTGGGGACAAAATAAGTTCTCGCAGCGATTGCCCTCCCAGATCCTTGAGGCAGCCCAGGCTGAACCTAAAACACCCTGGAAGGACAAATTGATCCCCAGTACCGGCGCCTTATACGGCCGTCAAAACATTATCGACCTGCCGGATATCAAAGCCCCGCACGCGGCCCTCAGCGCATTAGCCGTGGAACCATTTTATGCCCTTAAAGACCGGGCTGCTGTCAGCCTGGGATGGGATGTGCTCTCAGATCTGGAGAACATGTTTGTGTCGATTTCTGAACCGCTTCCCCCGGGCCGGGAAAATGACTGGCTGTACACCGGAAGAGCCTTTTCACTGAACCCCGTTTTGATGGATTTTGGCTACATGGCAGTTGCCAGGGAAGATTTTGGACCAGAAATTTATTGGCGGGTGTACCTGAAACCTCTAGACCAATCCGGCAAACAGGGCCAACCGCTTACCCAATTCACCTGGGATTTTGACTCCCGGTACTCTGGTTCCCCTTCAGCCTACGAAGCGGGAGGAGAGCAGCTATCGGAGCTTCTCACAGGTTATTGGGTCGATTTTTCCTTCCTGTCGGTCGAATATGGCTGGGAACGTCAGTCCGCCCTCTCCAACTGGCGGAGCTACTACCAGGGCGCACGGTTCAATGTATTTGCAATCACCACAGGCCTCACCTGGGAAGATGCCATGTTACAGGTCTGGCCCCCAGAAGTCTTCCAAAACCAGGATTCGCCGTGAGATACCCGATGCGATATAAAGGACCGCAACTTTCCAAATGGATCGGGGTATTTGTGCTGGCCTGGTGTTTATTTTTACTCCAGGCAGCCTGGCAGCCCGTGTCCGCGCAAACCGGGAGCCCCGAACCCCCAACCCCCACGCCGCTGCCAGATCCGCTCAGCAAACCGCTGCCGGATGCTTCCAACAACATCATCTCTGCCTGGCGCCCACCGCTATACCCGGTTCCATGGGCCTTGGGTGAGAATGACCACTTCTACTTTGTGCGCCCGGTGGCGGCCGACGAGGTCAACTGGCCGCTCTCCTCATACCGCTATGGCGGGATCTTCTTTGCACCCGATGCCCCCCATACCGGTGTAGACATTGTCGTCGGTGAAGGCACCCCAGTTTATGCTGCCGGACCCGGCCAGGTGGTATGGGCCGGAACAGGTTTGCTCTTTGGGAATGATGACGAGAAAGATCCTTATGGTTTTGCGGTTGCCATTGAGCATGATTTCGGCTGGAATAATAAACCGCTNNTTCAACCCAGAGCTCTGGCTTGCTCCTCCGCAGGGCTGGGGGGTCATTGTGGGGCGCCTGACGGATGGAGCCGGCGAACCGCTGCTGGAGCAGGAGGTGATCCTGACCAACCTGGAGACCAACCGGGAATGGCGCGGCAAATCCTATGGTTCCATTTTCACCGTAAACGGCGATCCCTTTTACAACGAAAATTTCGCCATCAGCGATCTGCCTGCCGGTCGATACAAGGTCCAGATCCCATATTTTGGAACCATGTACCAGAAATTTATCACCGTCAGACCCGGAGCCGTCGCTTATTTCCGCTACCGCGGATTATCAGGGTTTGTCGATACCTATCCCAGACCCACAGTCCCAAGCAACATCCAAGACTTTATTCAATAATCCCCCAACGGTTGCCGTCATAAAATTTGGTCCTTTTTCATCCTTGCATATACAGAACACATGTGCTAAACTATAGCAAATTAAAAAACTTGACATTTGGAGGTACTAAAAACATGGCTCGAAAGAAGACTTCTGCTCCTCCAGAGAACGGAATGGACAAAGCACGTCAGGCCTCTCTGGACAAAGCCCTGGGTGACATCACCAAAAGATTTGGGGATGGCGCGATCATGAAACTCGGTGAGGCACACAGCCTGATGGTGGAAGCAATTCCCACCGGATGCCTCTCCCTGGATATTGCATTGGGTGTCGGCGGCATCCCGAAAGGCAGGGTCACCGAGATCTACGGCCCGGAANNGGCGAGCAGGCCCTGGAGATCACCGAAACCCTGGTCCGTTCGGGAGCGGTTGATATCGTGGTTATCGACTCCGTGGCAGCTTTAGTCCCGCGCTCGGAATTGGAGGGTGATATGGGAGACGCCACCATGGGTGTCCAGGCTCGCTTAATGTCCCAGGCCCTGCGCAAACTCTCAGGGGCTATCAAGCAGACCAACACCGCCGTGATATTCACCAACCAGCTGCGCCAAAAAATCGGGGTCATGTTCGGCAACCCTGAGACCACCACCGGTGGTATGGCCCTGAAGTTCTACTCCTCTGTGCGCATCGACATCCGCCGCATGCAGTCCATCAAAGTAGGTGGGGATATCGTTGGAAACCGAACCAAAGTGCGGGTGGTCAAGAACAAAGTTGCGCCACCTTTCCGCCAGGTAGAATTCGACATCATGTATAATGAAGGCATCTCTCGGTCTGGGGATTTGCTTGACCTAGCAGTAGAGATGGA
>DNGN01000254.1 GCA_003486225.1 Chloroflexota bacterium | reverse complement strand
CCGGATGAGTGCATCCCCTAAAGTTGTTGCCATCATTCAGGCCCGTATGGCTGCCAGCCGCCTGCCCGGAAAAGTGCTGAAAGCGCTCGGGCACCAGCCGGTGCTGGCATGGATGCTGGTGCGCACAAAACGCGCTGAACTGATCGATGAAGTGGTCGTTGCGACTACCACCGACCCCAGCGATGACCCGGTGGCCGAATATTGCCAGCNNCAGGCGGCAAAAGCCCACCAGGCCGATGTGATCGTGCGCCTGACGGCTGACTGCCCCTTCATTGACCCAGCGCTGTTGGATGATAACCTGCGCACGTTTCTGCAGGCTGAACCGAAGCTTGATTTTGCAGCCAATCGCCTGCCGCCCCCGTACCGCCGCACCATCCCGATTGGGCTGGATGCCGAGTACTGCTGGTTCGACGGCCTGGAAACGATTTGGAAAGAAGCCAATCAAAAGCACCAGCGCGAACATGTCATGCCATTTTTTTATGAGCACCCGCAGCGCTTTAATATCCTGCACATGACACATGAACCGGATTATGGCGACCTGCGCTGGACGGTGGATACTCCGGAAGACCTGCAGTTACTGCAGAAAATCGTCTCATATTTCCCTGGCCGGGATGATTTTAGCTGGCAGGAAGTGCTGCAGTTGGTCGCCCATCACCCAGAGCTCGGCCAGATCAATGCCAATATCCGCCACAAGGATTACCGAGAAGTGGACGAACGCCAATGACCTTGTTGACGATTTTTACGGCCCCCAAACCCTTTGAAGACCCGCATGTTACGCTGATCCAGCGCAATGCGATCCAATCCTGGAAACAATTGGGTCCGGAGGTTGAGGTGATCTTGATGGGCCGGGATCTTGGTGTGGCTGAAATAGCGGCAGAATTTGGGGTTGTGCATTTGCCTGAGGTGGCCTGCAATGAAAAAGGGGTGCCGTATATTGGCGATATGTTCCGGTTGGCTCGCCAGCATTCAGAGGCACCTCTGCTCATGGTGATCAATGCCGACATCCTGGTGTTGCCAGATCTGCTGCAGGCTGCCCGGACTGCGTCCCAGCAGTTTGGCGAGTTTGTCCTGGCTGGGCAGCGTTGGGATCTGGATGTGACCGAACCGCTGGAATTTTCCGCCGGATGGGAAGCGCGTCTGCGGCAGGAGATCGCCGCCAAAGGCAAACTCCATGCCCCGGCAGGCAGCGATTATTTTCTCTTTTCGCGCCAGGTCTACCCCGAGGTGCCCGATTTCACGATCGGCCGGGCTGGCTGGGATAACTGGATGATCTTCCAGGGGGTTACCCAGCCCTGGCAGTTTCTGGATGCCACACCCTCGATCACGATTGTGCACCAAAATCACGATTACCGGCATTTACCGGAGGGGAAGATCCACTATCGCCATCCGGAGAGCGAGCGCAATGTGGCCTTGGGAGGCGGGAGCTTTAAAATGTACAGCCTGAGAGATGTGCCGCAACGGCTGGCGGATGGGAAAATTGAAAAGAAATCGCTCTCCTGGCTGCGCCTGGTGCGGGCATTGGAGCTAGGCTTGCAGCCAGCCGATAAAAGCGATGGGTTACGCTGGCGGATCTATTGGAAGGTGCGCCAGTACCGAAAAAAAATCCAAAAGGGTGATCAATGAGAATCGGCCAAAATCCTGCCAAATCATTAGGGACCGTTACGCAACCAGCTCAGATAACCGTGGTAGTTGTCGTGTATATTCCATTCCTGAGCGGTTATTACAGCCAGGCATTGCAGGTGCTGGAATTATGTTTGGAAAGTATCGCTAAAAATACTCAGCTCCCGTATGATCTGATGGTTTTTGACAATGCAAGCTGCCAGGCTGTGCGGGATTACCTTTCCGATTATCATCAGCAGGGCAAGATTCAATATTTAATTCTNNTTGGATTTATTGCCCAACGCCGGCATGGTAACCGGGATGCCTCTGCTTGCGCCAGAGGAATTGTCTTCTGCCACAGTGACCTGGGCTGAACAAAACCCGGATGTTGAAATGGAGCGAGGTCAATTTATCTCGTGGGGTGATTACATGCGCCACAGCGGCACGCTGGGAAGATCGGAAGAGACGGTTCGGGATTTTTATGAAAGCAACCCAATCGTCCGGATTCGAGTGGGCGGCAAGCAATTTTTTGCCAGCGCATCGCATTTTCAGTTTGTCAGCCGTAAGGAAATTTTGCAAAAGGTTTTCCCGCTTTCTGCAGATCGACCCATGGGGCAAGTGCGCCAGATGGATACAGCGATTAATAAACTTGGCTATTTGAGGTTGTCACTTCCAGAATGGTATATTCAGCATATTGGGAACACATTACCTGAAAATCAGCCAAAAGAAAAATTTGAAGAATACTTGTCGTTACCACAACATGCAAAGCCAAAACCTCGAAAATCATTATGGAGCAATCAGGTGATTCAGAAGGTACTGCGCTGGATCTACGACAAAATTTTTAACTTGCTTCATGAGAATTAGAGGTACATGAATGAATAAACGGATTTTTGTGTCCACGGACCATGGATTGGCAGTGATTTATTTTTTACAGAGTGCTGTTGTACCAGAATTGATCAATGCAGGAGTTGAAGTGGTTTTGCTGACNNCGCCGGGCGGGCGCTTCCCACAAAATAAACCTTGAAGCGGTTGATAGCTTTGTCCGGCAGGTCAGTAGTGAGGCGCATGGTTCCAGAAAACGCCTATATGGATTGGTGAAGATACTCGTAGGGGTGATGCGCTATTCAAAATTAGCTCGCAGGCTGCTCGTACGCGCCCAACGCCAGTTTGTGCCGGGGATTTACCAGGATTTATTTGACCGCTATACCCCAGACCTTGTTATTGCGAGTACACCAGGCTGGCGATATGACCGCTACCTGCTGCGAGAAGCCGCTGCCAAAGGTATTCCGACGGCAAGCGTGATTGTTGGATGGGATAACACCAGCAGCTATAGTCTTTCAGGTGCAGATATGGACTGGGTCACTTGCTGGTCTGAGATTCAGAAAGAGGAGTTGGTGAAAGGCTCGGATTGGGAAGCAGCGCAGGTGACGGTGGGTGGAATTCCCTCCTATGATGGTTATATCAATAAACGTTGGCTGATTGATCGGCAAGAATATTTTAGGCAGCATGATCTCGACCCAGAGCGGAAACTGATTTCATACGCCAACAGCTTCAACTCGTTTTCTCCGAATATTCAAAACATTGAAGCACTAATCCGGTTGGTGGTTGGGGATAAATTATCTCAACCAAGCCAATTATTAATCCGACTGCACCCGAACCATTTTATGGATGTGGAAAGGTTTGTTCAGGAGCGGGAGCAGATTTATAAAATGGCATCCGAATATCCATACGTGCATGTGGTTGAGCCGGTTGCATTGGGGGGGTCTTTGGGACACTATTCTGGTGAAGATATGCCGGAAAAGGCTTCCATGATGGCCCATTCGGATGTTTTTGTAACGGTTTATTCCACAATGGCGGTGGAGGCCTCAGTGTTGGAGAAACCGGTCATCGCCCTGACGATCGATTCTCCGGTGGGGTGGCCCGGCAAATATTACCTGCCGTTATCCCAGATTTCTGGCTGGCCGACTCACGAGCGTTTCCGTATGTCGAATTCGGGCAGAGTGGCGACAACTGAGCAGGAGCTTCTCCAGCACCTAGAGTATTATTTGGCAAATCCGCAAGCTGATCTAGAAGCGCGCCGCGAATTTGTTCGCGAGGAATGTACTTTTATGGATGGTAGTGCGGGTAAGCGCACAGCAGAGAATATTCTCGGCATGATTGAAAAAGGCAGATATAGAAAATGAACCACTCTCAGAGGGAGATCCTGATTCTGCTTTTAACTTTCTGAGATTCGAATAGGAAATGGTTTGGTGAAGATGATAAATAAAATTGTGACCCGCATGAAAAAAACTTGGCAGGTATTGCGTACAGGTCAGCTGCGTTCGCAAGAGCTGCGCCAGATCCCGCCAATTTCACCTGAAGAAGTGGCAGAGATCAGGACCTTTTTCCCGTTGGATAAGTTTTTCATCTTTGGGCATGCCCGTTCAGGAACCACCTTGCTGGTGCGCTTGGTGCGGCTGCATCCGGATGTGCACTGCAACTATCAGGGTCATTTCTTTACCCGCCCGCCATTACTCAGCGGCATGGCGGCAGAAAAAAGATTTGAAGATTGGTTAAAACGGCCCAGTAACCGCTGGAACCGTGGAAGAGACATGACTCCCATTGCATTGCGGGCGATGGCTGACTTTATTATGGAAAGGGAAGCGCGGCAGGAAGGGAAAACAATTGTTGGCGATAAAAGCCCGAACGTGCTCCTCAATGGCCAGGCGGTGCGCGAAATGGCCACCTTTTATCCCGATGCGCGCTTGGTCTATATTGTGCGGGATGGGCGGGACACCCTGGTTTCGCACCGCTTCCAGAATTTTATCAACGGGGCTGCCTGGCTGCAGGGAAGTGATTTGGCCTTGCGGGATGCTTTTGCCAAAGACCCAACTCCCTTCATGTCCGGCCAGCGCTCAATCTTCAGTGAGGGGACCATGCGGCGGATGGCGGAAGGGTGGGTGAAGAACGTCGCGGAGACGGACCGTCTGGGGCGCCAGCTGTACGGCAGCCGCTACCATGTGCTGAAATACGAGGATCTGCTGAAAACCCCATACCAGACCATCTCCACCTTATGGCAATTTTTGGGGGCAGACCCAACTGGTCTGGAAGAAGTGGTTGCCGGAGAAATGCAGCAAAACCCAGATGCAGCCTATCAGCAAGAAGTGGCTGGCGACCTGGTGAAAAATCTGGAGAAGGGCAAGCGCGGTTCGTGGCGGGAACTGTTCACAGAGCAGGATAAGCGCATTTTCAAGGAGATAGCTGGCGAGACCCTGGTGGCCTGGGGATATGAGAAGGATCTTGAGTGGTAATCCAATGAAAGTACTGATTGCTGGTTTAGGCTCTATTGGGCGCAGGCACCTGCGCCATCTGGCGGCACTGGGTGTCTCTGAATTTATCCTTTACCGGACGCATCAAAGCACACTGCCTGATGAAGAGCTCGATGGATATGCGGTGGAGACCGACTTGCAGGCGGCTTTAGCACATCAGCCGGATGCGGTGGTCATCTCAAATCCAACCTCTTTACATCTCGATGTCGCCATTCCGGCTGCGGAACAAGGCTGCCATATATTGCTCGAAAAACCGGTCTCAGATTCTATGGCCAGGCTGGATGTGCTCCAGAAAACTGCTGCCAGAAGCGGTTCGCGTATTCTGGTGGGCTTCCAATTTCGCTACCACCCCGGTTTGCGCAAGGTTGCCGAGCTGCTCTCTGAAAACCAGCTCGGGCGACCGGTGTCTTTCAGCGCTCATTGGGGAGAGTATCTTCCGGGCTGGCATCCCTGGGAAGACTACCGCCAATCCTACAGTGCGCGAAAAGACCTGGGTGGTGGTGTTATCCTGACCCTGACGCATCCTTTCGATTATCTGCACTGGTTTTTTGGGGGGGTGCAGGAGATGTGGTCGTTTGCCGGGCAGTACAGCCAACTTGAATTGGATGTGGTCGATACGGCTGTGATCGGGATCAAGTTTGAAAACCAGGTGGCTGGCAGCCTTCATCTGAACTATGTTCAGCAGCCGCCTCGCCACCAGCTGGAAATTGTCTGCACAGAAGGCACCATCCGCTGGGATCAGGCTGAAAAGGCTTTGCAGGTTTACCATGCCGCGGAGAAAGTTTGGCAGCTGCACCCTCTCCCAGACGGGTTTGAACGTGATGTGTTATTCCACCAGCAGATGAAGCATTTTTTGCAGGTAGCGAACGGCCTGGCTGACCCGTTTTGCAACTTGGAGGATGGCATCATGGCACTCGAAATGGCCTTGGCTGCCCACCGTTCTGCTGAGATCGGCCAGGTTGTGCGCTGGGCGAAGTGAGTGGGAGGTTTTTTTCTCGCGTGTGTGGAAAGGTCTTGCGAAAGCAAGCAATAAATGCAGTGGGTTATGGTTTTTCCATAAGTGACGATATTGAGTAGTTATGGTATCATGTAGGGCTGTATTTGCAGGAATTATAAAAATTAATATATAAAAATTAGGTGCTCAAGCAGAACTTGCAGCATAAAACACAGGAGCAAAAATGGCTTTAGAACAACAACTGATGATTTCTCCTTATGGAGAAAAACTGGTCAATCTGATCGTTGAGGGAGACGAGCGCGAAGCGCTGCTTAAAGAAGCATCTCGTTTGCCATATATCCAGATTTCAGAACGGTCGCTGAACGATCTTGAACTTCTGGCTGTAGGTGGTTTTTCCCCATTAGATAGATTTATGGGTGAGGCAGATTATCGCCGGGTGATGGATGAGATGCGCCTGGTTGATGGCACATTGTTCCCCTTGCCGATCACATTACCAGTCGACCGGGATGAATTGCCTGAGAAGGCTGAGAAAATTGTCCTGCGCGATGCGCGCAATAATGTCATCGCGGTGATGAAGCTGGAAGAAATTTACACCTGGGACTGGAAAGAAGAAGCCAGTAAAGTGCTGGGCAGCACCGATCCCCGTCACCCGCTGGTGGCAGAGATGGTTCGTTGGGGAGATTCCTACATCTCCGGCGAGTTGAAAGTGGTAAATATGCCCACGTACAACGACTTTGTCGAGCTTCGCCGGACCCCGGCAGAGGTACGCACACTGTTGAGCAGCCTGGGGCATCAGAAAGTGGTTGCTTTCCAAACCCGCAATCCGATGCACCGCGTCCANNGATGTGGACCATTACACCCGCTGCCGGGTGTACAAAGCCCTCTATGACAATTATTATGACCAAAGCAAAACTGTTTTGAGCTTGCTGCCCTTGGCCATGCGTATGGCTGGGCCGCGCGAAGCGGTGCTGCACGCCATTATTCGGCGCAATTATGGGGCTACCCACTTCATCGTTGGGAGAGACCACGCTGGGCCAGGGGTGGATGGTTCGGGCAAGCCGTTCTACGGCCCCTACGATGCACAGGAACTGCTCCTGCAATACGCCGATGAAGTCGGTGTTCAGATGGTGCCGTTCAAGAATATGGTCTACCTCTCGGATGAAGAACGATACGAAGAAGCGGATAAAGTACCACAAGGTGCTCAGATCAGTTCGATCTCCGGGACCCAGGTCCGAGACGATTACCTGGCGAAAGGCTTGCTGCTGCCAGAGTGGTTTACTCGCAAGGAAACCGCTGAGATTTTGATGGAGGTCAATCCTCCGCAGCACCGGCGCGGCTTTTGCCTGTGGTTCACCGGCTTAAGCGGTTCGGGCAAATCCACCATTGCCGAGGCGCTGATCCCGATGTTGTTCGAACGCGGCCGCCAGCTGACCGTGTTGGATGGGGATGTGGTGCGTACGCACTTGTCCAGGGGATTGGGCTTCAGCAAAGAAGATCGAGATACCAATATCTTGCGCATCGGCTTTGTAGCCGGTGAGATCGCCCGCCACAATGGCACCGTGATCTGCGCCGCGATCAGCCCTTACAGCCAGACCCGTAATGAGGTCAAGATGATGATCGGCCGCGACCGCTTTATTGAGGTATATGTCGATACACCGCTGGAAGTCTGTGAGCAGAGGGATGTCAAAGGACTGTATGCCAAGGCGCGTGCTGGCGAGATCAAAGGTTTTACCGGCATCGATGATCCTTACGAGGCCCCGCGAGATCCTGAAATCCGCCTCGATACCGTCGTGCAGTCCCCTGAAGAATGTGCCCGTCAGATAATTCACTACCTGGCTGAGCGCGGATTTATTCAAGAAGCAGCTTATTAATCACCATGGATTCAGGGTGGATGGGTGTTTCAACCTGCCCACCCTGAATCGCTAGGATGGTATGATGCCCAACTTGCCTCAAATGTTTGATCTGACCGGAAAAAGTGCGGTAGTGACCGGTGGCGCTGGGTTGTTGGGGCGGCAGTTCTGTCAGACCCTGGCAGCCGCAGGTGCGTCTGTTTCAGTGGTGGATATTGACGCTGAGGCGGCCAAAACCGTCGCCCAGGCCATCAACCAGGCGGCTGGTAAGGCATTGGACATTCCCACAGACATCACGCAACCTGATTCGGTTGCCGCCATGGTCGATACCACCCTGAAAGCTTTTGGCCGCCTGGATATTCTGGTGAACAGCGCTGCCCTGGATCCCAAGTTCGACCCTGACAGCATCACAGCCCAGGGCCAAAATGCCTTTGAAACTTTTCCCCTGCCAGGCTGGCAGCAAGCACTCGACGTAAACCTCACCGGGATGTTCCTCTGTTCTCAGGCTGCCGCGCGGCAGATGTTGGAGCAAGGTGAAGGGGTCATGATCAATCTTTGCTCGATGTACGGCCTGGTGGGGCCAGACCAGCGGCTCTACCAACGCCAGGGCCAGCCGCCCCAATATAAACCGGTGACTTACTCTGTAACCAAAGCCGGGGTGCTTGGCCTGACCCAATACCTGGCCGCCTATTATGGCGCCAAAAACATCCGCGTCAATGCCCTGACACCGGGAGGCGTCTTCAATAATCATGATGCTCAATTTGTTGAGGCCTACGCGGCTCGCTCGGTTCTGGGCAGAATGGCCGAACAGGATGAAATGAACGGGGCTTTGCTGTTCCTGGCGTCAGATGCTTCCAGCTACATGACAGGGTCCAACCTCGTGGTCGATGGTGGATGGACCGCTTGGTAAATGTCCGCAAGTGTACGCTGGATTGAAACCTTTTGAAGGAAATTAGGATGCAATCAACTCGACAAACCGAGGTTTTAGCAGTCATTCCGGCCCGGGGCGGGTCGAAGACCATCCCCCGGAAAAATATCAAAGACTTTGCCGGGTTTCCTCTGATCGCGTACAGTATTGCGGCTGGATTGCAGTCTGAAATGGTGACCAGGGTGATTGTTTCCACGGATGACGAGGAGATCGCTGAGGTCTCCCGGCATTACGGGGCTGAGGTGCCCTTTATACGCCCGGCAGCCCATGCCCAGGACCAAACGCCGGATTTACCTGTTTTTGAACATGCGTTGACCTGGCTTGCTGAGCAGGAAGGGTATCAGCCTGAGATTGTGGTCCAGCTGCGGCCGACTTCTCCCTTGCGCCGCATGTGGCATATTGACGGCGCGGTGCAGGCTTTGATCCAGCACCCGCAGGCCGACTCTGTGCGCACTGTGGTGGTGCCATTCCAGAATCCCTTCAAGATGTGGACGATAGCAGAGGATGGATTAATGCAGCCCCTGCTGAAAACAAGTTATGAAGAACCTTATAATATGCCCCGCCAGGCCTTGCCTGACGTGTACTGGCAGACTGGCTATGTGGATGCCGCCTGGAGCCGAACGATTTTAGAGAAAAAATCTATGACCGGAAAACATATCTTGCCCCTGGTCATCCATCCGGGTGATTGGGTGGATCTTGATTCACCGGAAGATTGGCAGCGTGCTGAACAACTTATCATGAATCATGATTTATCCATGGATGATTTGGGTTTTCAAATAAAGGAGATTAAATAAATGGCTGAAATTCGAATTGGAGATCGCCTGATTGGCCCTGGGCACCCTGCCTATATTATTGCAGAGATCGGAGTCAACCATAATGGCATGGTTCCTTTGGCGTTTGAGCTAATCGACCAGGCCATTGATGCGGGTGTGGATGCAGTCAAGTTCCAGAAACGGAATTTAAAGAAGCTATATCCCAAGAAGATGCTGGACGACGTGAATACCGGTGAAAAGAATATGGCCTACCTGCTGCCGATTCTGCAGCAGGTGGAACTCTCTGATGAGGACTACTACCGCATCAAGGATTATTGTGACAAGAAAGGTATGACTTTTATCTGCTCACCATTTGATATTGATAGTGCCGACTTTTTAGATGATTTGGGTGTTCCAGCCTTCAAAATTGCCTCTGCCGATATGATCAACCTTCCGCTGCTGTCTCATGTGATTGATAAAGGCAAGCCGATGATCCTTTCCACCGGGATGTCTCGCATGGAAGAGGTGGAATTCACCGTGAGTTTTCTCAAGGAGCGGGGTGCCGAGTTTGCCTTGCTGCACTGCAACAGTGCTTACCCCGCGGCATTTGAGGATATCAATTTGCGGTTTATGGACCAATTACGCAAATTCGATGTACCCGTCGGTTATTCCGGCCATGAACGCGGTATTGCCATCTCCACGGTGGCGGCTGCCATGAATGCCCACATTATTGAACGGCACATTACCCTCGACCGTACTATGGATGGACCAGATCATGCGGCCAGTTTGGAACCGCAGGGTTTCAAGAAGATGGTGCGTGATATCCGTCAAGTGGAAATGGCCCTGGGTACGGGCGAAGAAAAATTCATGTCACGCGGGGAGATCCTTAACCGTGAAGTGCTGGCCAAAAGCCTGGTAGCCGCATGCGATATTCAAGCCGGTCAAACGATCACCGGGGAGATGGTAACTGTAAAAGGGCCGGGCCAAGGGCTTTCGCCACAGCGATACCAGGACCTGATCGGGCGCACCGCCATCCGCGATATTGCTGAGGACGATATGTTCCTGCCTGAAGATATTGGCACCCGGGTGACCCTGGATATGGAACATACCTTGCCTATGGAATGGGGCTTTGTGGTGCGCTATAACGACTTTGAGCCCATGCTGAAGTACCAGCCCAGGATCCTCGAGTTCCATTTCACTGACCGCGATTTGGATGAGGAATATACCGGCGGTGACCATGACTTGGGCTTGGTGGTGCATGCTCCTGAATTCTGGAGCAACCATCTGGTAGATCTATGCACCCCAGACGAATGGCTGCGCAATGCCTCGATAAAGCTGCTGCAGCGCTCTGTAGATGTGACGCGAGCGTTAGCCGTCCACTTCAAAGGGACACCCAAATTGGTGGTGCATCCCGGGGCAGCCAGCTTAGACCATCCGATTACAGATAAAAAGATGCTGTACGACAACTTGGCTGATTCTGTGGAACGACTGGATTACGACGGAGTGGAACTGCTGCTGGAAAACCTGCCGGCTCATCCCTGGTATTTTGGCGGGCAATGGCTGACGAATGCTTTTATGGATGTGGATGAAATCATTGATTTTATCGAGCCGCGCGGCCTCAAGATTTGCTTCGATACCTCGCATTCCAAACTGTACTGCAATTGGGCGAATGTCGATTTCTACCAGCAGGTCCGCAAGATCTTGCCTTACATTTCGCATTTGCACCTGGCAGACGCGGCTGGCCTGGATGGAGAAGGCATGCAAATCCGGGAAGGTGTGATCGACTGGGTGAAATTCTTCAAGGTCGCCAAAGGCTACCACGGCACCATGATCCCAGAGATCTGGCGTGGTCACCAGCGCGGCGGAGAGGGTTTCCTGATTGCCCTGAACCGGCTTTCGGATGCCTATTACACGGCGATTGAAGGATAGAAAATCAGCAGATGAACAGAGTGCAGCGTTCGATTTGGGAGCGCATCCCGATCTGGAGAGATAAGTACCTGAACCGCTGGCGGATCTGGCAGCTGGCCCGCAAGGTTGCTGGGCAGGCCAAGCCAACACCAGGGGAAAAACCGGTCATCTTCTTTAATGCCAGCACTCGTTTGGACTATATGAGCCAGAACGGGGCCTTCTCTCTGCTCTCTTCATGGGGGCTGCGCTTGGCAGGTACACCGGTGGTGCATTTTGTTTGCCAGCGCGGCATGAGCCGCTGCACCTTGAGCAGTACCGAACGCAATTATTTTGAGGCCATGCCCTGCGATAAATGCATCAACCTCTCAAAGGTGGCCTTTACCGGTGCTCAGGTGCAAAGCTTCACCTTTTCCCAAGACGCTGCCCTGGCAGAAGCTCTGGCTGGGCTAACTGTAGAGCAATATGTAAAATTTGAGTATCAGGGGCTGGCATATGGTGAAATTGTGCTGCCGAGCGTGCGCTGGTGTAAGCGCCGCCACAACCTGCAGGATGATGAAACCACGCGTACACTGTTCAATGAATTTATTCTGTCTGCCTACCATATCCGGCGGGAGTTTCAAGCTTTGCTGGATAAATCTGACCCCAAAGCTGTGATTGTATTTAACGGGTTGATGTTCCCGGAAGCCATCGCCAAGCTGACAGCCCAGGAACGAGGTATACCGGTGGTAATGCACGAGGTGGGTTACCAGCCCTTCTCTGGGTTTCTCACCACGCGTGAGGCCACTGCCCGAGAAATTGAGCTGGGGGATGACTTCCAGCTCACTGAAGCCCAGGAAGCCCGATTGGAGCAGTACCTGGAACAGCGTTTTGCGGGCAGCTTTACCATGGCAGGGATCCAGTTTTGGCCAGAGATGAGCAAGCTGGACGAAAGTTTTTTGGCGAAGGCCGCTGAATTTAAACAAATCGTACCGGTGTTTACCAATGTGATCTTCGATACCAGCCAGCCGCATGCCAATGTGGTCTACGAGCATATGTTTGCCTGGCTGGATGACCTGCTGGCGGTGATCAAAGTGCATCCGGAAACGCTGTTTGTCATCCGGGCGCATCCGGACGAAATGCGGATGGGCAAGGCCAGCCATGAAACGGTGAAGCAATGGGTGCAGCGCAACCACGTCGAAGCTTTGGCCAATGTGGTTTTTATCCACTCGGAGGAATTTATCAGTTCCTATGAGTTGATCCAGCGCTCCAAGTTCATGATCGTTTACAATTCCTCGATCGGCCTGGAAGGCGCATTACTTGGCAAAGCGGTGCTGTGCGGTGGTGAGGCCTGGTATGCGCATTTTCCCACGGTCTATTTTCCGAAATCAGCGGCGGCTTTCCGGCAGCAGGCGGATGCGCTGCTGAAGGCTGAGCAGATAGCCGTACCTAAGGAATTCCAGCGCAACGCCCGCCGGTTATTGTATTACCAGAACTACCGCGCGGCCCTGCCGTTCGAT
>DNGN01000271.1 GCA_003486225.1 Chloroflexota bacterium | reverse complement strand
AGGACCGGCATCAGGATCTTGCGGATCTCTGTGGCCATTGACCCGCCGCTCAGCAAGAACAATCTCAGTTGCGGTCGCTGCAAAGCCGCCTGCACAAAAGCCCGGACAAAAACATCCACACCATAGACCGTTTCCCAGGAGCGCGTATGCAGGACCACAAAATCATCCTGCCAGCCAGCCCGTTCCCGCAAGACACTTTGCCCCTCAAGCGGAGAAAAATGTGCCAGGTCCACTCCCCAGGGGAAGGTCACGATCTTTTCTGTGGGAAAACCGAACGAAATCGCTTTTTGCCGCACAGCATCACAATCGCCCACCAGCACATCGCTATTGTTAAGGGTAAACTCTGTCAGGCGGTGCATCTGTGTGCTTTGACTGGCATCCAGCAGCAGGTCTGAGCCCCAGGACATGGTTACCAGGGGATGAAAGCGTGTTTGTGCCGCCAGCCAGGCAGCAGATTGTACTGGCCCAGCATGAAGAATATCCGGCTTAATGTTTTTGATCACGGATTTGAGGCTGGGCAGCAGCCGGCGGTGGTCCTGATGCTCAAAAGGCTGCTTTCCGCCCTCCCAATGAACCGGGGTAACCCCAGCTGGCAAGATGCGATCCTCTTTGGGTGCACCGCGGCGCTCCAGGCGCAGGTAAAAAGGCTGGATGCCATTCTCTGCCAGGGCGGCCAAAAAACGATAGTCGTGTGCGGTGTAATCGCGGGAAAAGTAAAGAACTCGCATCAGGTTTCCGTATCCAGCTCGGCGGCAGCAGCCGCTTGCCGGGTAGTTATTCCTCCAGGTCTGTCCAGCGCAGGTCTTTGCCGAAAGGCAGGTCCCTGCGGGCTTTCATCCCGAGCACCTGGTCAATATCCCAGCTCATCAGGGCGCCAGGGGTAGCCGGGCGGAGCACATCGATCATCNNCCGTTCCAGCAGGCGCACCTGCGCGACCATATCAGCCCAGGTGGTTGGGTCGAGGGCAAATTTATGGTCTGGCCCTTCTCGGTCATTGCTGTCGGTAAAATGCCGCTCAATGACCCGCGCCCCCATCGCAACTGCTCCTACCACCGGGGCCGGGCTGTGCGTATGGTCGGAAAGGCCCAGCACCACATCCGGGTACATGGCCGCGTACGTCTTGAGCACGTTGAGATGCAGGTGGTCGTAATTATCGGGGCTGGCAGTGTAATTCGTGTTGCACTGCAGCAGCACGATCTGGTCTGTGACCGCCATCAGTTGCTCCATGGCATTGATCACTTCGCCCATCCTGCTGGCACCGGTGGCAATCATCACTGGTTTACCCTTTTGTGCCATCCGCACAATGGCTTCCGGCCAGGAGATCAACCCAGAACCTGCCTTATAGGCCGGCACATACGGGTCCAGCATATCAATTGCATCGTAATCATAGGGAGAAGAGAAATAATGAATACCAACCTTATCACATTCTTCCTTCAAGATCGGGGTCCACTCAAATGGGATCGAAGCATCCTGGTAGACTTCAAAGACCGATTTTTTCCAGGCAGCCTGATGAGAAACCTGTCCGCCCATGGATCTAAAACCATAATCAGAGACAATTTTAGGGGCACGGAAATTCTGGAACTTGGCCGCATCCGCGCCGGCTTCTTTGGCCATCCGGATCAGCAATTTGGCGCGTTCCAGGTCGCCGTCGTGATTGGCTGCAATATCCGCTATGAAATAAGTCGGGTGGTTCAGGCCAACGAATTTATCTAATATTTTTATCTCTATCATGCGATCTCTCCAATTTCTTCTTTTCGAACAATCTCAATCAGCTAAGACCATCTGCTTCAGGCGATCGGGGTGGCCATGCAAGTGCAGCTGGTAGAAACGCTCCAGCCCCGTGTGCACATCCGGCAGCGCATGCCCGAGCGCAGTACTCAATTTGGAATTATCCAGCGTCAGCCGTGGAGAGCGGGCAGCCATGAGGCCAAAGTCATTAACGGAAACGGGTTCGATATTGTCAGGATCAAACCCGAATTTTTCGGCAATTGCCACACCAAACGCATATTTTGTCAGGCATGCCGGGCTGACCAGATGGTACAAGCCGCTCAGCCGCCGCTGAAAAATCTCGAGAAACACATCGGCCAGGTCATTGACCAGAATGGGGCAAAAACTCACATCGGTAAAGCCTTTCACCGCTCTGCCGGCCGCCAGGTTGTGATAGAAGAACTCTGCCAGGCTGCGGTTGCCGGAAGCGCTCCAGCCAAACAGGTTCACCCGGGTAACGACTGCACTCGGCATAGCTTCAAAAACCGCCCGTTCACCATCCAGTTTGGTCTGGGCATAGACGCTCAGCGGGTTGGTCGGAGATTCTTCATTGTATCCGCCTGCCAACCCATCAAAGACGGCATCGGTGGAAATATACACCAGCTGTGATCCGCAGCGCAGCGCCTCGGCAGCCATCCTTCCGGGCAGTTCCGCATTCATGCGGGCGGCCATTTCCGGGTCTGCTTCGCAGGCATCCACAACAGCCATGGCAGCACAATGAATGATGGCATCCGGTTGCGAGGTTTCCACCAAGGACTCGACTGCCCCGGGAGCCAATAGATCAACCTGGCGGGTTTCAAAGGCCTGCTGAACCACCAGCGCTTTCCGGTCTGCGCCAATGACAGTCTGCCGCTTGGAGAGCTCCAGAGCGAGGTTCAGCCCCAGCAGCCCCCCGGTGCCAGTGATCAAGATCCGCATCAAGCCATCATCCCATTGAGGAATTCTTTTTCAATNNTACATATCCTCTAATTCCAGCGTCGAGCGAGATTCATCTTCAGAGATGAGCACTTCGTGCAGCTTCTCGCCGGGCCGGATGCCAATAATCTCGATTTCAGCTTCAGGAGCAATTGCCCTGGCCAGATCGACAATCGTGGTGCTGGGGATTTTAGGCACAAAAACCTCGCCGCCATGCATCTCCTCAATGCAGCGGATAACAAAGTTGACACCCTGCTCTAACGTGATCCAGAAACGGGTCATACGGTCATCGGTGACCGTCAGCTTGCCGCTGGCGCGCAGTTGGAAGAATTTTGGCACCACGCTGCCCCGGCTGCCAACCACATTCCCATACCGTACGCAGGAGATGCGCGTCTCCCGGCCACCCGCATAGGCGTTGGATTGGATCGCCAATTTCTCAGCGGCCAGCTTGGTGGCGCCATACAAATTGACCGGGTTTACCGCTTTATCGGTTGAGAGTGCCAGCACTTTCTTGACCCCCACATCCAGAGCAGCTTCGATCACATTACTGGTGCCCATGATGTTGGTCTTNNACCACAACATCTACCGATTGCATCGCCCGGCGCAGCCGCTCGGCATCCCGCACATCTCCAATAAAGTAGCGCATGTTGGGCTGGTTGTAACCGGCCATGCGCATCTCGTGCTGCTTGAGTTCATCACGGCTGAATACGATCAACCGTTCGGGGGAAAATCTCTCCTGCATGATCGAGATAAACTTTTTTCCAAACGAACCGGTGCCACCTGTTACCAAAACTGATTTATTTGACCAATCCATTATTTTCTCCATTCAATGCCTTCCTGGCTCACAGGAAGCGGTGTAATTTTATAACTACGCGGTTACCCATTCATCAATCTGCTGTCTAAGATAAAGAACGGTCTACAGAGAGCTGTAAGTCCTTCCAATCGCTCAGATCAGCAGTCAAATATCGGAACATCTTGCCATACTTTTCCATGCCTTGGGGCAAAAGCACCTCAGCAATCCCTGCTTCTGCCATCATCTCACGGATGCCATGCAGGTGCCAGGGACTAGGGAAGGGATAATTGAAAAAAAAGCGATACGCATAATGCCAGGCGCGTGAATGCTGGGCTTCATCTAAAGAAGTCCGGCCCGCAGATGCCAGGCTGGACTCGATCATTGAGAAATAGGCTTCCCATGATTCCGGGTCCTGGGTAAATCCTTTGCCGCGATAGTGGGTATTGCCTGCCACAATCACGGGCAATTTGCTCATGGCCATTTCCATCCCAACCGTGGTGGTATAGGTCAGGCCCAAATCTGCCACGGCTACCAAATCGTATGTATTGATGGGGTCTTTGGCAGAGATGATAAAAAAGTGGTCTGGAAGTTCTTTGAATTTTGCGCGCACAATATCCTCGACCGATGGGCCATCCGTATAACGTTCGCCGGGATGAATGCGAAGCACAAACTGGAACTGCGGCTTGTCGCTAAAAAATTCCAGGGTGCGGCGGATCCATTCAGTCATGTTACCGGAGAACACCTGCCGTCCCAGGGTCAGGCTGTCACCGACCACATTGGCCGCCATCAGCACGACCGGCCGGTCATCCAGCCCAACCTTTTCCTTGACTGCCTGGATACCCTCAGAAGGCACCTCCTGCCATTGACGGGAAAACTGCTGCCACAGACTGGCATTCTGACGGGAGGCAAATAACTCCTCGATTTGGGCGCGTTCCCCCTGCGTGAAGGGCTGGTCTTTATACTGCTCCCACATCTGGCTGGTATCCTGGAACATGACCGGTTTCTCCTGGGCAATCCAAATCCGGTCGCGCTGCTCGCCAAATTCGTACGAAACCACCGGGATTCCCAGGTGCTTGGCAACTTCAAACAAAGCGCCAAATTCAAGGATCAAGCCATTCGGCACCACCACCACATCCGGCCGGTCTTCTTCCAGCAGTTTCAGAAAAATTCCCGCGGCCTCACGGTTGCGCTGCATCCTCAAAAGGTACAGGGCATCGCTCTGATCAACCTCCTCCACCTGGCGCGTATACTGGTAGTCACGGCAGGTCAGCGCTTCCACTGCCTGCTCCAAGGACGCAGGCAGGTCCTTAGCAGGCATGCCAAACAAAGAAACCAACTTTAGCCTTGCTGCCAAAGGCTGCAAAATTTTGCTGTAACTACGCTCCTGGATCACGTTTTGATGGCGGCTTTCTTTCTTCGACCAATCCTGGTAAGGCAGGTAGGCAAGCTTCACCTGGTGTCCCATACCCGAGAATGTCAGGGCAAGTCCGGCAGCATACTGGATCCAGAGATAGATCATGGAAAAGACAAAGATCTTTTTCCCGCTTTGAACTTCGGGAGCAGGAGTATCTGCAGCCCACTGCGCCAGGTGTCTGCCCAGCCTGTCTAAACGCGGATTTTTTAATACCTGGTTGCGTCTGAAGAACTGCCATTCGAGATTTGCAGCGAAGGGAACCTGTTCCCAAACCCGTTTTACACCGCGCTTCAACCCGCTCATCAGGCTTGCTCCTCGATCACCCAATTCAACCGCGGGCGGATGGTCCCCAATCGCGACTCGGCCCATTGCTTGCCGGGAGCGCCCATCGAATCGATCGAAAAGGTCAGGGCGTGTTCATCCTGAAAGTAGCGTTTGACCCGGTACGAACTGGCATTGATCCCCAGAACATACTGCCCTTCATTGAAGAAGTCTGCAGGGATCTGGCAGCGGCTGATATACCGGCCGGCTTGGCGGGAAGAAAACTGGTTGTACTCTGCACCCGAATCGGTATCAAATGATGTAAACACCAG
>DNGN01000165.1 GCA_003486225.1 Chloroflexota bacterium | reverse complement strand
AGATTATATTCTGTCCATTCGGGGCAATATTGAATGATCCGCTTCCTGGCTTCATCGACCAGATCGCGCTGAAAACGGAGATCATCTAAATTCGGGGCAATTAAACTCATAATGGCGTCTCTCCTGCTTAGTAAACTTCTGGTTCATCTTCAATGAAAAATGGATGCACAATGCTACGGGTATCATGGGTGGCTTTGATGAGATATTCAATTTCGGCCAGCAGCCCGCCGGGTTGGGTATCCAGCGACACATCCACACCCAATACCTGGATGCGAGGCTCCCACATACGCAGGGCGTCCAACACGTACTCCTGCAACAGGCTCATCGTGGCAGCATCACGCGGCTCAAAGAGCAGTTCATGCGCCCCACAGCCAAATTCTGGCCGCATCACCCGCTCCCCAGGCCGTGTACTTAGGATGATCCTGATGGACTGCTCGATATCTTCACTGCCGCTGCTCAGGCTAATCTGGCCGCGCGCGTTGGTTCTGAGCGGGAAGCTCAACCCGCTGCCCAAATATTTTTTTTCTTCGTTCTGCATACTTTCTCCTTCAGGCGATCAGGGTTTTGACCGCACCTTTGGCAATCGTGGTACTGACCGGCACTCCTGTCGCGGGATTCGAACCTGCTACCACACTGGTGACCCGGGCTGCCGGCCTGCCCCCGATCAGGACCGTCGGGCTGCCCTGTGTAATGCTGCCGACACACGCAGCACCTGAGACCATATCACCCATCACGGATGCGGGCATGTTCTCAATCAGTACGTTGGGGACCCCCGGACCAGTCACGACATCACCGGTGGCCGTCATATCTCCTATTCTGGCTGCTGGAAAAGGCATCTTTTACTCCTAATTAATCTTGACCATACCGCCCTGGATCTCTACCATCGCAGACCCTTTCAGCGAAGCCATTGTATTCGCCTGGATGTCAACCTTGGTGCCTTTCAGGGCAGCACCAGCCGCTTTGAGATCAAGGGCAGAAGCCCCTGCTTTCAGGGCAGCCGCTGTCTGGCCCTGCAGGGTTAGCGTCTGGCCCTGCAGGGTTAGCTCGCTTTTTGCTTCTATTTCGGCTTTGGCTTTGGAATTCATGACAATATCCTGCTTGCTGTTGACGATGAACTTTCCACCGGCATCTATTGTCAGATCGCCTTNNCTGTTTTGTCAATGATCGAGATCTTCTCTTTACCATCGGTATCATCCAATATGATCGTATGCCCGCTGCGCGTACGGATAATGCGCTGGTCAATATTCTTCTTGTTATTATTGACAAATTTCCCTTTAGGAACGGTATCTTTTCTATTCCACAGAGCACCGACAATAAATGGGCGGTTGATATCACCATGNNCCGCCCAACAACTGCCGCATGGTATAGGGGTTCTCGCCGGACACCTGAAACCTGACCTTATAATCCGCCTCCCGGAAGATATGTTGTGCTTCAGTGACAAAATAAGTTCCCGAAAAGCGTGTGCCGACATGACCAATTTTCACCTTCGTGCCCGCAACAACTTTTGGGTGAGTGGCTTCCCCTTTTGCGCGCACAAACTGGCTGTCTCTTTTACCCAGCAAGGATGTGGCGTAAGCTTTCGTAACACTTGCAGATGTGATGGAAGGATCATAGAAGCCATCTTCCACACTGCTGTTCCGCAACCCCATTTTTAACGCCATACTGGGTTTGATTGGGTCGCCAATTGATGCCTCAGCTCCACTTTTGGCAGATGTGACCTTTGACTTAATGATATTTTTCTTGTCGACATCCCAGCCAGTAACCGTGACAGAAGTAGCTGCGCCCATGGCTGAAATTCGGGGTTCAAAGCTAGTTAGCATTTCTTGCCAATTGAGATCAATTGGAGAATCGTTGCTGCCTGCGGCTTCAAAATGAAGGTCCTTTCCATCACAATATACCTGGCAGCCCAGTAATTTTGCCCGCTGCCAGATAAAATCCCAGTCAGTCTGGTTATACTGCATGACATAGTCATACATATTTTTTGCCACACTAAAATCTATCTTGGGGGTCAGGCCTGCATCTCGGATTACTTTTGAAAGGATATCTTTATCGGAAACTGCACGCTTGCCATCGCCAAATGAGCGGGTGTGCTTTCCTTGCATCAGGCGGTAAGCCCGATCATACCCCCTCAGCCGCAGCCAAACCTCCCCATCTGCCTTGAAGACCGGCTCGATTGCAGTGATCTCACCGTCAAAAATCGTTTTATCCAGCCTTTGCAAACCATCGGGGTCGATCACCGAAAAACCAATCTCAACATCTGCCCCGATCCTGATAGCCGGCATATTATCGGTGTGGAAAAATGCCGGCAAGCCTGGAACCGCTTTTTGATCCCGAAATAAAATGGTGCACATGGCTGGCAGATTGACACTCGTATCCACCACGATCTCTAATATATCTGCATCCCAAGCAGGATTCTGGACTCCATTGATTTTAAGTGAAAATTGGGGGTTTATCATACCAATCCTTTTTATATGTCTTGAGGAATGACCAGGATCTGGCCATCGCGCAGTTGGAAGGGGTTATCGAGGTTGTTGAC
>DNGN01000177.1 GCA_003486225.1 Chloroflexota bacterium | reverse complement strand
TCATTCATGCCAATGATCTCAGCCACCCGATCTCCTACATGCCCGATCCATCCCTGGAACATCACGTTCTCCAGCTGGTCCAGGCGAACAAACAATGGTTCCAGTAAGGAGAGTTCCTTTTTGGCTTTTTCGTTAAAAGAATCCGTGGCAATAAAGGAATTCAGGTACGCCCGGATGGACTCGCGAAGTTCCTGGGCTGCCGCCACACGTTGGATAAAACCAGCCATAATTTCTGCCAAGGCTGGCGATTCTCTTTCCTCCTGTGCGATTTCCGGGCTGATCCGATGGTCCTCGAGATAGGTTTTTAGATCCTCAACAGCCACGGTTAATTGCGTTTTTGCTTCAGAAAATTCATCCGATTCCAAACCTGGATAGACATTGCTCAGATCCCATTCGGGCAGTTCCTGCTGTTGGGTTGACATGGTGTTCTCCTTCTCCGGATATCTGGCTAGTGGTTGTGGTCAGCCTTCCTTCTGCTCAGATTCTATTGTATCAGCCAAAAAATAGAATACAAACTGTTTTGGTGGCTAAGGATAATTTTTTGATAGAATCAGGGCAGAAATGCCTTCAAACCATCCATACAGCAGGAGCATCGCCATGCAGGAAACGAGCTGGATAAAAGACAAGATATGCCTGGTAACCGGTGCAAGCTCAGGAATTGGGCTGGCCACCTCCTGGCAGCTGGCCAAACTGGGAGCCACAGTGATCATGATCGGCAGAGATGATGACCGGGGACGGGCTGCAGAACTCAAGGTCCGGGATAAGAGCGGCAGTTCCAAGACCCACCTGTTCCTGGCAGATTTTGCTTCCCTGGCGCAAGTGGGCAGCCTGGCGCAAAAAATCCAGGCCAAATTCCCCGCCCTGCATGTCCTGATCAACAATGCTGCTGTGATCCCATTGAACCGGCAGGAAAGCGAAGATGGCTTTGAAATGCAGCTGGCAGTGAACCACCTGGCCCCATTCCTGCTTACAAACCTGCTCCTGCCGCTGATGAAGGACAGCCGTCCTGCCAGGATTATTAACGTATCCTCGGGTGTACATTACGGGGAAACCATCGATTTTGCTGACCTCCAATCCAAACGAAGCTACGACTCCAACAAGGTATATGGCATGACCAAACTTGCCAACATCCTGTTTACCACCCAGCTGGCAACGATGCTGGACGGCAGTGGCGTGACGGCCAACAGCCTGCACCCAGGCGTCATTGATACCAAGCTCTACCAAAACTTTATGGGAATGGGATGGCCAGGAGCAGCAGATGACCTCGAACTGGAAAGGGGTGCTGCCACCTCGCTCTATTTGGCCGCTTCGCCTGAAGTGGCGACCATGCAGGGCAAATACTTCGCTCAACAGAAAGAAAGGCAGCCCTCAGCAGCCAGTCAGGATGTGGAAACGGCACGCCGGCTCTGGAAACTGAGCGCCGAACTGGTGGGCCTGGCCACATAAAATGCGGGCGAAAAAGAGGCATCGAACGCAATACCTGTCGCTCTGATAAAAGAGGTTCTGCAAGCGCCCTTCCCGAATTCTGTCAGGCGATTTCGGTTCAAACGAGATCCATGCCAGGTTGAGCGCTTATCCTCAGCGGCAAAGAGAATGGGGAGGCCAGAGCCAAACCATTCTCTTGTATAATGATACAGAGGTTTGTTGATCCAATCAGAATTCTGCTCAATATCCCAGGTGTCCCAAAATTCAGAATTCAGAGACTTGTGAAAGGGGCAATTCGATGAAGTTCGGCATTTACTTACCAAACTTTGGCGCTTTTGGAGAAGCACGTATTCTGGCTGACCTGGCTCGGGATGCGGAAAACTCAGGCTGGGATGGTTTTTTTCTTTGGGACCATGTTGCGGGCTGGACCTTGCCCATGGTGGATCCCTGGGTAGCCCTGGCTGCGATTGCCGTCAACACTCAGCGGATGCGGATCGGCACGACGGTTACTCCCCTGCCGCGGCGGCGCCCCTGGAAGCTGGCGCGCGAGGCGGCTTCGATAGATCATCTTTCGGGCGGGCGGCTGATACTGGGGGTAGGGATCGGGGGAGGAAAATCCGAGTGGGCGCACCTGGGGGAACAGCCTGACCTCAAAAGGCGGGGGGCCATGCTGGACGAAGCATTAAGCGTGCTGGTCGGGTTATGGAGTGGTGAACCTTTCAGCTATTCGGGCCAGCATTATCATATCGAGGATGCCCATTTTCTCCCCAGGCCACTGCAACAGCCCCGCATTCCAATCTGGGTGGGCGGGAATTGGCCCTTTAAAGCCCCGTTCAGACGGGCCGCAAAATGGGATGGCGCATTTCCATTATTCGAGGCTGAAGAGAATGAAGAAGAGCTCGCCCAATTGGATGAAATGGTTCAATACGTCAGAAAGCACCGCAAACCAGAACAGCCCCTGGAAATTATCATCATGGGGGTTACACATGATGCAGTATCAGAAGAAGGGGTCCAGCTTGTCCAGCAGCGCGCCGACCTGGGAGCGACCTGGTGGTTGGAATCGATGACACCCTTCAGATTTGGCAAAGGGTATGAAGATGAATGGCCAGTAGATGCCATGCGTGAACGAATTCTGCAAGGTCCGCCGCAGTTGGGTGTAACAGGTTAGGAACCCCGCGCGAAGAGTGAACGAATTCCTTCAATTTTGGATGCCAGGGGTAGAAACAAGGATCAAGGGGGGATCACTTGAGGTGCAGATTTGAAATTTGCCTATTGATTTTTCAAAAAACTACTATATGATTCGGTTAATAAATTAATCTCACCAAATTTAATATACGCCCAGAATGAATGGCGACGTCAGACCGAGACCTGATCCAGGTCGCTTTTATATTAAAGGGAGGCACAAGTATTGATTGAGATGTGGAGGAAGCACTACAACACTGTCCGACCACATAGTTCGCTGGGCTATCGTCCCCCAGTTCCAGCCAGTATCCTGGTCCAACCTGCCCAAATCCAGTCGGTTGGACTA
>DNGN01000223.1 GCA_003486225.1 Chloroflexota bacterium | reverse complement strand
CACCACGGTCATTCTCACAACTGTGCACATGCTGCAGCCTTGGGCCAACCGCCCTGATGGCGTCTCCCAATGATTTTTCTTCAATATTCATATGGAAGGTATCCAGCATGATCTTGCAGTTCGGATGATCCACACGGTCAATAACTTCAATCGCCTGTTGCGCCAGGTTGATGAAGCTGGTTTCAAAGCGATTGAGCGGCTCCAGGCACAACACCACGCCCCTGGGTGCAGCATATTCAGCCAGTTCTTTCAAGTTCTTCACCAGCACATCCAGGTCGTGGGCGCGTTCTTCGGCGGTCTGCTGCCAAGTACGGCCGACTGCGGAATACAGCGGCCCGACCAGATTTTGAGCTCCCAGAACCTGGCAGGCATCCATGCAGGCTTTGAGATACCGCATCCCATTGGCACGGATTTCCTCATCAGGATGGATGAGATCTCGGTCAGGCCCCATTGCTGCACAAACACTCACCAGCAGGCCAGCGGACTTGATGATCTCAGCGCCTTTGGCAAAATCCAGGTCGTCTAGGCTTTCAATCGGCACCTCGATCCAATCAAAACCCAACCCGGCAATTTTAGGAGCTAGGTTCTCCAGCTTTTCCGTCGTCAGGGGAGAGGTCCAAACCCAGGTATTTATGCCAAACTTCATTTAATTTCCTCCTCCAAGCTCAATTCAAATTTTTATACGTTTTCCATCCAAGTCAAAGCAGTGGATGCGCTCGTGTACGATATCAAATCGGGTCTGATCGCCAACCTTGAGCGGTGTCATGCCCTGCACCAGGCTGAGTAAAGTCTGGTCTCCGCTCTGAATATGCAAAATCGTCTCCACACCAAGCGGTTCGGTCAGCACAATCTGGCCTAAAAATTCGCCCTCAGGTCCGGGTTTGATATCTTCCGGGCGGATTCCCAGCAGGAAATCTTGGGGAATTTCACAATCCTTGGGCTTTGGCAAATGGACCTGACTGCCCCTGACCATCACTGTTCCATCTTCCCGGAAAGCATCAAACAGGTTGATGCGCGGGGTTCCAACCAGGTTGGCTACAAATGTCGTGGCCGGCCGGTCGTAGATATCATCTGGAGTGCCCACTTGAACAATCCGCCCCATATTGAGAACAGCAATCCGGTCAGCCATCGTCAGCGCTTCAATTTGATCATGGGTCACAAACAGGGTGGTGCTGCGCTGTGTCTTTTGCAAATGCTGCAGTTCAACGCGTAAAGACTCTCTCAGTTTGGCATCCAGGTTGGAGAGCGGTTCGTCCATCAGAAAGATGCGCGGTTCTCGCACAATAGCCCGGCCGATGGAGACCCGCTGCATTTCACCACCAGAGAGGTTGGCTGTTTTGCGTTCCAGCAAGTGTGCGATTCGCAGTTTTTCCGCCGTTTCGCTTACTTTGCTTTTGATCTCATCTTCCGGTGTGCGCCGCATTGGAGAACGCAGTGGGAAAGCCAGGTTGTCATAGACCGTCATGGTGGGGTAAAGCGAGTACTGCTGGAACACGAAGGCCACATCCCGATCTGAAGGCGGCAGGTCATCGACTGCCTGGCCATCAAAGAGCACACTGCCCTCACTTTGTTTTTCAAGGCCGGCGATGATGCGCAGGGTGGTGGTCTTTCCAGCCCCAGTAGGGCCAAGCAGCACAAAGAACTCGCCCTCATTAATTTCAAAGCTGACATTCTTCAGGGCTGTAACACTGGAAAACCGTTTTGTGATCGATTTGAGTTCTACGTGGCTCATGCTATCACCTCCCGATGAATGGTCTCCTCTGTGGCAGGGTTAAAGAATCGGACCATTTCTGGGTCTATATCAAACTTGACCATTGTCCCAATGTCGTAATCGATCTGCCGGTCTGTGCGGATATGGACAATTTCATGGCTGTTGATATTGACATGCAGGATGGTATAGGCGCCTTGCATTTCCGTCGCGTATACCTCTCCGGTCAATTTGCCCTGATCACTCAGGAAGGCGGATTCAGGGCGGAAACCCACAATAATCTCTGCGTCCCTGCCGAGCTGCTCTGCTATCGGGCCTTGCCAGCTCTGGGGCACCAGGTAGGTATTTTCTTCGCCAGAAAGCCTGATTTGATTTTGGCTGAGTTGCCCGCTCACCAAATTCATGCCCGGGCTGCCAATAAAGCGGGAAACGAACAGGTTGGAAGGTTTGAAATAAACCTCCGCCGGGGTGCCCACCTGCTGCACCTCAGCAGCAGACATGACCACAATCCGGTCGCCCATGGCCATGGCCTCAACTTGGTCATGGGTGACATAAACTGTGGTGGCTTTCTGGGCAATGTGCAGGCGCTTGATCTCTGCGCGCATTTCCTCGCGGAAGTCGGCATCCAGCGCGCCCAGCGGTTCATCCATCAGGAAGGCTGCAGGTCGGCGCACCAAGGCGCGCGCCAGCGCAATGCGCTGCTGGTCACCTCCGCTGAGTTTTCCGGGGCGTTCATTCAGAAGATGCTCGATCTTGAGCATGCCAACCACTTCCTTCACTCGCTTCTCAATCACTGCCGTCGATTCCCCCTGGGCCTGGAGCGGGAAAGCAATGTTGCGGTAGGCAGAGAGATGCGGGTAGAGGGCATAGAACTGGAAAACAAACGCAATGTCCCTCTCGCTGGGATGCAGCCAGGTGACATTCCGGTCGTTCAGCCAGATCGTCCCACCNNCCCAGCAAGACCACGAACTCCCCATCTGCGATGGTCAGATCCATCGGTTTAACGGCTTCGAATTCACCGAATCTCTTTTCAGCTTGTCTTAGTTCAATTTTGGCCATAATAAGTTCCAATCACCGTATTCTTACTTCCGCACCGCGCCGAAGGTCACCCCTCGGAGCAGGTAATTTCGCAACGCGAAGGTGACAATCACAACCGGGATCAGGAAGCCCAAGCTGCCAGCCGCAATTGCAGACCATTCAATGCCGCCTCTACCCAGCATGGTCGCAATACTCGGCGGTGCTGTACGGGCTTTTTCACTCGTCAGCATGAGGGCAAAGGCATACTCATTCCAGGCAAAGATCAGGCAAAACACCGTGGTGGCAGCAATACCGGTCACGGCTTGTGGAAGAACGATCTTAAAAAAGGCCTGGAGACGGGTGTAGCCATCCACCAGAGCCGCTTCCTCGTACTCGCGCGGGATCTCATCAATAAAGCCCTTCATCAACCAGACAGAAAAGGAAAGGTTGAACACGGTATACAGCAGGATCATGCCCAGGTGGGTATCGTTCAAGCTCAGTTGGCGGTACATCAGGAAAAGCGGAATGGTGACAACCACTGCCGGCAGCATTCTGGTACTGAGAATGAAGAACAACAGGTCGTCTTTGCCGCCGATATCAAAACGGCTGAAAGCGTAGGCCGCAAAGGTTCCTAATACAACCGACAGGAGCGTCGAAATCCCGGCTATGATCAGGGAGTTTTTCAAACGGAAGACATAATCGCTCGGCCCCAGAATTTCCTGACCGTTGTTCAATGCAATCTCATCAAAGACCGATAAGTTGCCCTGCTGTTTGAGTTCGCGCAGCTGCTCCGCGCGGGCCGGGCCAGCCTGAGCACGTTCGGTCAGCAGGAAGACGAACCCTTCCAGTGTTGGCTCAAAGAAGTGCCGCCCGACACTCGCTTCGCCGCTTTCTCTCCACAGGTCATTGGCCTGCATGCGGCGCTCTTCCCCATCCGACATCGGGATCAGGCTGGGGGGAACTGAGACGACCGCGCTGCGCGATTTGAAAGCCGTAATACCCAGTGCAATCACGGGGAGCAAACCAACCACGG
>DNGN01000117.1:7172-7304 GCA_003486225.1 Chloroflexota bacterium | reverse complement strand
TGCCTGGCTGGTATGGCTTGGCAACCGTGGCCTTAACTTAGGATCGTCGCAGCGCAACTGGAGCACCTTCGGTGTCGGGATCACAGCCAGCCCTCTGGTCATCATGGTGATTGAAATTGCCATTATGGTCAT
>DNGN01000117.1:0-7106 GCA_003486225.1 Chloroflexota bacterium | reverse complement strand
TCGAGAATATGGGAAATCTCATGGTTGGTGACGGATGGGAATTCCTGGTACTGGCCCGCGCGGGTGCGGCGGCTCTGCATATTTTCAATACCGCGATTATCAGTTATACTATTACGCTGGCTCGAGTGAAGAAACGTATTCTGCCTGCCGTGCTTGGCCTGACAGGGGCAATCCTGATCCATGCGTTTTGGAATGGCATCACGATCTTTGCCACACTGACTTCGCTGGAAAACAGTATTGGCAGCGATGAAATCTGGCCGACCAGGTATATTATTCCCCTGGTAGTCATCGCCCTTGGCCTGGTCGGTGCCATTGCGATTATGAATCAACGTTTTAGAACTAAAAACAGGCAAGCCGCTTCAGCAGATACCGCGAGCCAGCCAACACCTCTGGAAGCAATCCTTCCGGAAACAAATGAAAGTGAGCAGTAAATTTTATGGACCTAATCCTACAACTCTTCGACTTCATCCTGCATATCGATGTTCATTTAGCCCAGATCATCGCAGACTACAGCACATGGACCTACGCCATCCTTTTTGGGATCGTCTTTGCAGAAACCGGTTTTGTGATCACCCCCTTCCTACCGGGAGATTCGTTGATCTTTGCCGCAGCAACCTTTGCCGCCAGGGGGGCGCTCAATCCCTGGCTGATCTTTTTCACCATGACAATCGCCGGAATTCTGGGGGACGGGATCAATTATTCGATTGGCCACTATATCGGCCCGCGCGTTTTCACCGAAGACGTTCGCTTCCTAAAGCGCGAGTACCTGGACAAAGCGCATGAGTTCTTCGAGAAGCACGGCGGAAAAGCAGTCATCTTGGCGCGCTTTATGCCAATCGTGCGCACCTTTGTTCCCTTCGTAGCCGGCGCAGGATCGATGACCTATTCAAAATTCGCCTTCTACAATGTAGTTGGGGCGATCTCCTGGGTAGGCCTTTTTACCATCCTGGGATACTTCTTTGGCAACATCCCGGCGGTGGAAGAGAATTTTTCGCTCGTGATCATTGCGATTATCGTTCTCTCCTTCATGCCCCCGGTCATTGAAGCCATCAAAGAGCGCAACAAATCCAAACGGCTTAAAGCGGCCGGGCAGGAACCGAAATAACTGATAATTTCAAGGACTCAAAAGGGAACCCGTTCAAGGTTCCCTTTTATTCATTTAAATGGCTCGAATTTATTGGTTTACCTGTTTAGCCCGGCGCAGATAACGCTCTCGAAATACGCCTACCACACCTAACATCACCAGCCCCATTCCACCCAGGGTCCAGTTCGTGATCTGCTCCTGCAGGATTAACCAGCCCAGCAGCACCGCAATTACCGGGTTTACATAGGTGTAGGTCATCACCACGTGGATCGGNNGAGAGGAAAATAAGGGCTATCCAGGATTCGCGGGTGGGAGCAGGCCAGGGCTCCCTGGACAAGCGTGACAGGAGGAACAAGCCGCCTCCACCGATCAGCATTTGGTACCCCGAATTGATCGCCGGATCCAGCGATACCGGCCAGCGTACCTGCCGCACACTGCCCAACGCCCAGCTGAAACCGGCGAACAGCAAGGCTGAGATAGACAAAACTTCCGCCTGGACTCCATTCAACATGCCAGGAACCGCCAACAAAGCGATTCCACTGAAGCCAACCAGAACCGCAGCCAACAGGCGCAGCGAAGGGGCTTTTTTATTCAGCACGGCTTCAATCAGTATTGCCCAAATCGGAACCGCGGCAACCATTAGGGCGGCCAGGCTGGAATCAGCCTGCTGCTCTGCCCAGGTGACCATGCCGTTGCCTCCCACCAGCATCAGCAGCCCGGATAGAACCAGGGTCGTCCATTCCTTTTTGGTCGGCCGCATGCGGCGCCTGCGCAAAACACCCCAAAGCCAAAGCAGAGCACCAGCGCTGAGGTAGCGCAGGCTGGCAAAACTAAATGGTGGGAAACCGCTGCCTTCGCGCACACCAAAACGGATCGCCAGGTAGGTAGCTCCCCAGGCCAGATAAACGATGAACAGCGGCAGCAAACTGGAGACACTCAACCGGGGATCTAAATTTTCATCAGCGTGGTGGGTCATGTCTATCCTTTCGTAAACGCTTGCTCCTGTGCACCAGAAATACGCCGCCCAAAACCAGAACCGCGCCGAGCACTTCCCAGGTGGAAAAACGCTCGCCAAAGAGCAATACAGAAAACAAGCCAGTCAGTACAGGCTGGCCAAGCATGGTCGGTGAAATGATCGAAGCCGGCAAATGTCCCTGAGCATAGGTAATCAGCAACCAGCCAACCACCTGGATCACAACCCCCATCAATACAAAAGCCAACACAGTCTGACGGCTGTAGCCAGACAAATCCTGGCCCAATATAACCGCCGCTGCCAGCAGCACCAGGGCAGAGGCCAGGGCAGAGGCCCATGCAAAACTCAGGGCATTGGTTTGTGCACGTCCGCGTTGAGCGGCCAGGAAAAATGCGCTGTAAAAAAATGCCGATACCAGGCCGAATGCCGATCCCAGACCGAGTTCTGGTGACTGCAGCAGGTCATCGCCAACCACCAGGGCTGCCCCACTCAAGGCCACCACCAGGCCGGCCCAGAACATGGGGGAGTGCCGCTCCCGGAACAACAGCATGGCCCCCAACCCGACCCAGAGCGGTGTGGTATTGGCCAGCAGGGTGGGTTTGGTTGGCCCAGACAGCATGATGCCGCTCGTCCAGAAGGTCAAATCCAGGCCAAAGAACAACCCGGCGAGAGCCGCCCAGCCAAACGCCCGGGGAGACATCTGTGGGCCGCGTCCACGGCCTACCACGAGTACCGACAGCACCAGCCAGCCGATCCCCATACGGTAAAAACCGGAGACTGGCCCCGGCGCATCGGCTACCTGAACCAGGATACCTGACGCCCCAATCACCAGCAGTCCAGCTGCCAGGGCAAGATAATTCCTGATAGAGGCCGGTTGCGAGATGCGACCTTGAGGGACGTGCAATTGAGACATTTGCCGATTGTATCGCGGAATAAGATTTCACGGTTAAAATTTTTTTCCTATTTTCACCCCTAATGGTACCAGTCGGGTCAGCACTGCTTAGGCTGGTGCATCGTTCAGGAGAGAGAAAAAAAGGAGATCGAAATGATCTCCTTTAATCAAACATTTTATCGAATAAAAGCCAACCCGCCTAATCTTTCAAGCAGTACGTCACCAGGTTCACGCCCCATTCATGCGCGGTACGAATCTGCTCGCGGGTGGCTGATGTTCCTGAAAAAGCTCCTGCCCAGGCATCCGCATACCCGGCGGATGAAAGGATCACCCCACCCCCAAAGTCCACCTGTTGCCCGCGAGATCCATGAGGGGGCGCAGGAAATAGGTTCGGCGAATGCAGCACCGTATCGCTCGATCCTGCCGACTTAGGTTTCAGTTTCAGCGCGTCCATCGCAGTTCGGCAAGCGGCATCGGCTTCTTCAGAAAAGCTCTCAAAAAACACCGTCTTGCCATCTGCAATGCATTTTTTCACCAGATTTTGCTGCTCTGAGGACAGCTCAAAGCTGCCATTACAGGCCAAATAGACCAGGTCATAATTCGAGATCGTCTCAGATAATGGCACATCCTGATCCACGATTAAGCGGTAATGAGTGGCTTGAGCCACCACAGCAGAGAGATGAGCCCAGCCATCGGCAGCTGAGTCCCGTTTTCCTCCCAGATTGCAGAGGGCTACCCTGGCCTGGGTTTTAGCGCTGGTGACCACTTGATTCCTGAACCGCAGATCCAATTCATCGATCTGAGGATGCACTGCGTCAGCAGCCGGTCTGATCGCCGCCCCGGCCTTAGAAAGCGTCACCCGAGCCAGCTCGACATACGGGCGCTTGGGCAAGCTGGATCTTGCCGAAATCACATACTCATCTTGCGAATAGCGCGCTTCCTCATCCACCCCGCCGATTTCCCGCTCGCCATACCCCAACAACAGATACAACTCGCCGGAACTGGCTTTACCAAAATCGTACGCCACCCTTTCAGAGAGTACGATCAGGTTGCCAACGGGATCAATGGCTACACCTGGGGAGATATAAACAAATTGATCCGCAGGGTCGTTAGGCATCACCTGCAAACCGCTCACAATTCCCGCCCCATGCAGCACCAGGTCATGCGCCCGTCTGGCTTGTCTATGTTCCTCGTGCGCCTGTGCCCAAACGTCCGCGGTAATCGCCATGCCATCATAAGGTTTAATATGTGTATTTGGGAATATTCCTAATCCATGATTATTTTCAGCCATGCTCCACTCCAATCTCACAAAGGATTAAACTCGCACTTCAATTGAAAAACAACATGCGCAGGGATCATTGAGCGAACGACTTGCGCAACTTTGCGTTGATATTTTTCAGGTGAAAGCTGAGTTCTGATTAATTCATTATGGGATAATTTCAATTCAAGGGATACGGTGTTGGGCTGGTTGTTCTTTCCCAATGCCGTATCTAAACCCAGGGTGTTGCCAGCGCCCAAAATAAAATTTGAAGACCTGCGTTCAATAATTTCAACTTCCCCATCGGTAAAAATCTCAAGGTAGGTTTTAAGAGCATAATATGTTCCGCGGCGCTGGTAAAAAACCATCGTGTTTTTAATTAATTTTCGAATTCGTTCCTTTGGCAACATCTCATCAAAGGAAGTACCCAACCAGGCAGAAAGCCAGGGAATAAAAGCCGCGGGGGCCAATTCGGGATCAAAGATATGCTGGATCTGATCAATTTGCCCGTTGATCGGCTTCCAAAAGCTCTCAAAAAGCATGAGAAACCGAGACATGAAATCGTCCGTCTCATAGATCTCCGGCAAATAGCGGAGATAACTTCCTTTACCATAGACAGCCAACCGGCCAGATTGATAGTCCAGCAGTTCCTCTCGCTGGTTGGTCAACCTGGCTTCGATGATCAGGTAATGATCCAGATAAAAGGTGTTGATCTGGGCCTGGATCTCCAGCTGATAATCCTGGCCCGGGATGAAATTTTCGTCCAGCGGGAGGGTCAGCACCACATCATCCTCTTTATCTGCGACTGTAATCGAAAGATCAGAGGCATTTTCGATGCGGGTACTGAGCAAGGCCAGTTTCTTGGGCATTTGGACCTGCAAGCGGGCCCCTTTAACCTCCGGGACACCGAATTTCAGAAACATCGTCACCGTTTCTCCGGGGTAGCGGTTGTAGTGATCAAATGCCAACGATAAGCTGTTTTGCAATGTGTTTATAGTTTCCATGGACCTCAATTTTCTTTTTCCATCTCTGAAAATTCAACGATCTCGATCTCATGATCCAAAGAGCACAATAATCCATCCTCGGGGATCCTCAGCACACGCTCAACGACACTCAGCTCTTCAGGTTCATCATCAAAGATAGAATTTTCTTCCACCGGCACCACAGGACGGCTCAGGACCTGCACATCCAAAACATACTTTACAGAGGGAATTTGCTGGATGAGGGAGACAACCTCTGTTGTAAACAGGTCGCGGCCAAATCCCCAGCCCTCCCAGTTGGTATCCTGGGCCAGCACGGGGTTCTTATCGTCCATCCTCAGCGGAGCCAGGTACCGTCGAATTTCTTCCTCCACCCGTTGAGAGACTTTTGCCAGGTTGGCAAATTCGTCCGGGACAATTTTGACCTTCACCTTTACCCCCGTATAGCGTGGCTCGCGAATATTGACGGAAGTTGTCAGTAAGCGAAATTGGTCCAGGTGGGTTTGGATCTCTGCCCGGAAGGCATCGTCCAGGTGCAGCGCAATCAAATTATCCACGATCAAGGAATCAGCCACCGCAGGAACAACCAGCACGGATATGGTTCCAGAAGAAACACTGCGGGAATCATTCGGGGTCAGGCAATAAGCCCGGGCCACCTTTCGGCTGAAATTCTTGGTGAATTGCTCATAATCCTGGGCGGTTACCGCCCGGCGTTGTGCCTGCAGTTCTCGTTGAGCTCTGAGCTTCATTTCATCCAAAGATTCCATATCGCGCCCGCCCCTTGCCCGTACCAGATTGGATACCCGGGAGACAAAAGGCAGCGTGACCGTCATCGAATTCAAGTTCCTTTCGGGAAGGTTGCCGGTCGTCCCTCCCCCGGCCCGGTAAGCCGTTATCCTGACCGTGCGGCCGCTTTCCGGTATCCGGCCGTATTGGACCACGCTGCCATCCGGCTGGCGGACCGATGGCCCAAAGGCCACAAGTCCCGTACCCAAATCCAGACTGAAGTGCCTGTCGAAGCGAGTCGATTTGGCAAAGTCATCGACATATGTCCAGGGCACAAAAACCAGATCCCCGCCCCGCTCTTCTTCAACCTCAACCGTTTCACCAGCCTGAAAATTGAGGACCGGGAAATTTTCCACCTGGAAGGTCTGTCCAGCCTCACCATTGCTGGTGCCCAAAATTTCGCCTTCAAAGATAACCGAATGGGAAGCCGGGATCGTGGCACCAATGGTTTCCACCTGAATATTTTTTACCCTGGGGGATTCAGTATACATGCCCTGGTTTGGGTCTTTTTGTTCAATACGGCAGCGCAGCCAAAACGCGGATAAGCCGTACAATACGCTGGTCTCAAAGTCATATGGCAGGTAGACAACCAACTGCCCCTCTTCATTATTCAGGCCGCCGGTCGTATCCTGTTCGCCCTCAAAAGTGCTCAATGCGATCTCTTTCCACTTGCCTTCAGCAGTCTGGTACTCCCATACCCAGGGGGGATCACTGCGCCGGATACCAACCGCCTCCGTCGGATCACATGCAAACGATAATCTCAGGTTGTGACCGGAAAGCGGGCTGCTGTTATCAAACCCCAGGTAGAAGGCATCCCCTTCGGAGGGGTTTCTGCGATCAAAGGGGTAGAAGGTTTCCAGACCCAGGCGCGGGAAATAATTCTTGTTAAACTCTTCCTCTTTGCGCACATGTGTCAGCACAGGGGGCGAGATTTCCAGGTCTTGGTCTGTGGTAAAGATGACCTCTTCTTCGGTTTGATCCGTCCGGACTTCAAAGCCTCTCGGGATCAGGACCTTCAGATTATCCCCCGGGGTCAGGGGCAATCCCGCTGAGAGCCAGAAGGTCAGATCCGTGCGGGCACTGCTGGCTGGCATCAATTTCATGCCAAGCATTTCCAAAAACTTCAGGTAATT
>DNGN01000316.1 GCA_003486225.1 Chloroflexota bacterium | reverse complement strand
GAGCAGGCCCTGGCCTGGGGCGCGACCGGTTCCACTGCCCGCGGTTCGGGGATTGATTACGACATTCGTAAAGTGAATCCTTACTCCGGCTACGAGCAGTACGATTTTGATGTGCCGACCCGCACCGAGGGCGATGTGTATGCCCGGTATCAGTGCCGCATCGAGGAAATGCGCCAGTCCGTGCGCATCATCGGGCAGGCGATCAACAAACTGCCGATGGGCCCCTTCCGCAGCAACAACCGCAAGTTTGTGCCCCCGCCGCGCTCTGAACTGAGCCGCAGCATGGAGGCAGTCATCCACCATTTTAAATTATGGACTGAAGGTTACGATGTCCCCAAGGGGTCGGTCTATTCCGCCATCGAATCCCCGCGAGGCGAGCTGGGTGTGATGTTGGAAAGCGACGGCGGCCCCAAACCCTACCGCATCAAGTGGCGCACACCTTCATTCAGCCATATTCAATTACTGTCNNTGGATCGCAAAAGGCCATTATGTGGCCGACCTGGTGGCGATCATCGGCAGCGTTGACATTGTTTTGGGAGATACAGACCGGTGAACGCACTTCAAGAAAAATACGCAAATGAGATAGAAGCCATCCTCACCAAATACCCGGCAGACCGCAAACAATCGGCGGTCATGCCACTGCTGTATATCGCGCAGCGCGAGGATGGATATGTCACCAAGCAAGATATGATCGAGATTGGCGAGATCCTGCAGATGACCCCGACCGAGGTGGCTTCGATTGTTGGCTTTTATACCCTTTACCACGATCAACCGGGCGGCAAATACCGCCTCCAGGTCTGCACCGACCTGCCCTGCGCCCTGCGCGGTGCCGACGAGTTCCTGGAGAAGCTGTGTGAGAATGTCGGCATCCAGGTTGGTGAAACCAGCCAGGACGGCCTGGTCTCGATCGAAGCGGTGATGTGCCTGGCGGCGTGCGATAAAGCCCCCATGTTCCAGGTGCAAACCGGGGATGGGATCGCCTATCACGAAAACCAGACCGTCGAGAGCACCATGGCGCTGATCGAATCCTGGAAGCAGCAGGAGAAGGAGGGCTGATATGGCAGAACAAAAAGTAAACGGCCACCGCATCCTGCTCCGTCACTTGGATATTCCCGAGATCGGCCAGTTTGAGGTCTACCGGGCCCAGGGTGGCTTTGAGACCTTCCAGAAGGTGGTCACCTCCATGGAGCCGGAGCAGGTTAAGCAGTTGGTCCTCGACTCCGGGCTGCGCGGCCGCGGCGGGGCTGGTTTCCCCACCGGCCGCAAGTGGATGTTCGTCGATAACAAGAACTGGCCGCACTACCTGGTGGTCAATGCCGACGAATCCGAACCGGGCACTTTCAAAGACCGTGAAATTATGGAAAAGAATCCCTGGCAGTTCCTGGAAGGGATTATGTGCAGCGCCTTTGCGATTGGTGCCAACGATATCTATATTTACCTGCGCGGCGAATTTTGGCAGCTGGCTCACAAACTCGATGAGCAGATCCAAACCCTGCATCAAAAGAAATTGCTGGGCGAGAAGCTCTTTGGCACGGATTATTCCCTCAACATTTACACCCACCTGGGTGCGGGAGCGTATATCTGCGGTGAGGAAACGGCGCTGCTCAACTCGATGGAAGGCATCATGGGCCAGCCGCGCCTGCGCCCGCCCTTCCCGCCTGCGGTCGGCCTGTACGGTAAGCCGACAGTGGTCAACAATGTGGAAACTCTGGCCAATGTGGCCCTGATCCTGGAAAAGGGGCCGGAGTGGTACCGTTCGTTCGGCACGGAAGAAAGTGCCGGNNTTTGGCACCACCTACCGTGAACTGATCTACGAACACGGCGGCGGGATCGTCAACGGCAAGCAGATCAAGGGCATCATGTCGGCCGGTGCGTCCTCCTCAGTAATTGTTGCCACGGAAGAGGCTTTGGATACCCCGATGGCCTACGAGACCGTCCGCAATCTGGGCGCAGATCTTGGCTCTGCTTCTGTCATCATCCTGGATGAGACCGTTGATATGCGCTGGTTGATCAATAAAACCATTCACTTCTTCAAACACGAATCATGCGGAAAGTGCACTCCCTGCCGTGAAGGCAACTACTGGATGCAAAACCTGACCGACCGTATCTGGAAGGGCGGTGCCAGCCAGCAGGATGTGAACTTGCTGCACGATGTCGCAACCAATATACAAGGAAAGTGCTTGTGTGCCCTGGGTGAATTTTCCACCATGGCCGTTATCTCCTCCATTGAGCGCTTCTCCGAGGACTTCAAGGTTTAGCTATGGCAGAACAGGTAAAAGAAAAAATGGTCACGCTGACCATCGATGGTGTTGAAGTCACAGTCCCTGAAGGTACCTTGGTGGTAGATGCCGCCAAGAGAATTGGGAACGATATCCCGGTTTTCTGCTACCATCCGAAGATGGAACCAGTCGGTATGTGCCGCATGTGTCTGGTGGATGTGGGCTGGCCGGTGATCGACCGCGCCACAGGGCAGCCGGTGATGGACGCAGACGGCAAGCCTCAGATCCAGTTCGGCCGCACCCTGGTGACCGGCTGCACCCAGGAGGTCTCTCAGGGGATGGTAGTGGTCGGGTACAGCGAAAAAGTGCAGAAGGCCCGCAACGATGTGCTGGAGTTATTCCTCACTTCCCATCCGCTGGACTGCCCGATTTGTGATAAAGGCGGTGAATGCCCGCTGCAGAACCTGACCATAGACCATGGCCCGGGCGAATCCCGCTTCCTGGTGAATGAAAAGAAGCACAATGCCAAACATGTACCGCTGGGAGATTTGATCTTCCTGGACCGGGAACGCTGCATCCATTGTGCCCGCTGCACCCGCTTCCAGGATGAGATCGTGGACGACCCGGTGATCGGCTTCTTCAACCGCGGCCGCAACCTGGAGATTATGACCTGCTCTGAACCGGGATTTGATTCTTACTGGTCGGGCAACACCACGGATATTTGTCCGGTGGGTGCGCTGACCACGGCCGATTTCCGCTTCGGCGCTCGCCCCTGGGAGATGCTGGCTTCTGCCTCGCTGTGCACGCAGTGTGCGGTGGGCTGCAATCTGACCCTCAACACGCGGCGGGAAGCCAAGAGCGGTGGCAAACTGGTTGTCAAACGCGTTATGCCCCGTCAAAACGAACAGGTCAATGAGGTCTGGATCTGTGACAAAGGCCGTTTTGCCTATCATTACGCTTCTGCCGAAGACCGCCTGACTTCCCCGCTGGTGAAGAAAGACGGGCAGTTTGTCCAAGCCAGCTGGCAAGAAGCCCTGGACCTGGTGGCAGAGAAGATGCAGTCGGCAGGCAGTGGGTTGGTCTCGCTGGCTGGTGGCCGCTTATCCAATGAGGATTTCTTCAATCTCGGCCAGCTGACCCAGAAGGTTGGCGGCAAGGCCGTATTATATTCAGCTATGATGGGCGGTGATCTGACCGCCAAAGTAGGGGTTGGGCTGGGAACCAACCTGGCCGACATGGGCGCGGGCGATGCCATCCTGGTGGTTGCCAGCGACCTGGAAGAAGAAGCCCCTCTCTACTGGCTGCGTGTCAAGCAGGCCGCCGAACGCGGTGCTACGCTGATCGTGGCCAACCCGCGCAGCACCAAGACAGACCGCTACGCCAGTTTCAAGGTGCGCTATGGATACGGCCAGGAAGCTGCCGCTGTCATGGCCATGCTGAGCGCACTCTCTCCCAAGCAGCCCGATCTCTCCGAGACGGTCAAGGCCCTGACCCGCGACAGCGAGGTGAAAGAGGCTGCCAAAGCCTTCACCGAAGCTGAAAATGCAGTTGTGCTGTTCGGCAGCGAGGGTACCGGTCTGGCTGAGTCGGCTAAGCTGGCAAAGGCCTGCGCTAACCTGCTGGTTGCCACCGGGCACACCGGCAAAGCCAACAACGGGTTGATCGGAGTTTGGGACAAGGGCAATGCCCAGGGCGGTTGGGATATGGGCTTGCAGCCTTCCACAACCTTGGCAGAAGACCTGCAAGGCGCAAAAGTGGCGTATCTGGTGGCTGCGGACCCGGCTGGTGACGACCCGGCCCTGAAGCAAGCCCTGCAAGCGGCTGAGTTCGTGGTGGTTCAGGAACTGCACCATACCGCCAGCATGGAACTGGCAGATGTGGTTCTGCCGGCCCAGTCCTTTGCGGAACGAGAAGGTACGACAACCAATGGCGAGCGGCGCGTGCAGCGCTTCTATCCGGCCGTTCCGCCGGTGGGCGATACCAGGGCTGATTTCGTCATCACTGGCGAGATCGCTGAACGCCTGGGCCAAGAACTGGAAAAAACGGCTGCTGGAATGGTCTTTTACGGCATCGTGGGCAAGTTTGCCGACTATGCAGATCTGGACTATCAGAAGCTGGCAGAAGTGCACGAACAGTGG
>DNGN01000311.1 GCA_003486225.1 Chloroflexota bacterium | reverse complement strand
AGCACTTCCTCCCCTTCGGTGCGTTCGTTAAGCGGTTTGCCGTAGATCAGTTCAAGCGTATCCCGGCCTTTTTCCCATTGGTAAACTACATGATCACCGGGTGAATAGCCTTCCACCAGGATCAACTTCGAGTAATCCTTGGTTTTGGCATCCGGGTAAAGGCCGTAAACACTTTCAGCGATCTGATCAATTTTTAGGGATTTCAGGTCGGCCTTGAAGGTAACGTTCATCGGCTCTTTTCTTGATTCAGCGAAAAAGAAGGCCAGATTGTTTTCGATGTCGCAATCGCCGACGTGCACGCGGTAGTCTTTAAAGAAATCGTCAAATGGATCTTCCGGGAATCCGCCATCGATGGGGATGAATTTCGGCTGGTAGTTCTCGTCGCCATCCTGGTCGATCATGACCAGGATCTTGCCCAGGTCCGGGAAAACAAAAAACGAATTGCCGTTCATCAGGTGGGGGTTTTGCAGTGCGATATGGGGCGGGAGCAGCGGCTCCGGCACGCTGCCGCCATGATCCATGGCATACAGGCTCATGTGGCCGCTGAGATTGCTGATGAAATAGATCCGGCTGCCAACAATTTGGGGTACAAGAAATTGACGCGCCGCCAGCAAAGATTCGATCCGATACTTCATTGATTTTTCTCCTTTTTCCTAATGCTGAACCCTCGTCTGCCTGGGGGAAGACCAAACTGCTTCAGCCCATCTGCTCGTGAGGTGTTGTTGGTGTTTATCTGGTCCAGAAAATCACTCCGTTGTGGTTCTGATAGCCTGATTATAAGTCCGAATCGAGCTAAGCGGATAAAAAGAATATTAAGGCATGACGCGTCTGAAATACTATGTGATGGTCGATTGAAAAATTGGATCAGCTCCCACAAGGCAGGCGAAGTTTCTGGGACAGCGTCCAGCCCGCAGGGTTGGCTCTAGCAATTGCAGAAAATTTCAGGACGTGAAGCACTTCTTTTACTCGGCTTCTTGCGGAGGGATTGCAGGCCGGGGACAGAAAGTGCGATTTAAAAACTTATTTATGCATCACCTGCGGGTTGACGCAGTTGGGCAATGGCTGGTCCGCCAACCCGGCCAACAGGTTGTCAACGGCCATCTGGGCCATTTTGCCGCGCGTGGCGCGGCTGGCGCTGGCAATATGCGGGGTGACGATCAGGTTGTCCAGGGTCAGCAAGGCATCATCGGGCGGGATTGGCTCGGGGTCGGTCACATCCAGGGCGGCGGCACTGATCCGCCTTGCTTTGAGGGCCCTGAAGAGAGCTTGCGGATCGATCACCGGGCCGCGAGCGGTATTGATCAGGATCGCGCTTGGCTTCATTTGGTTAAACTGGTCGGCCCCGATCAGGTGATAGGTGTGCTCGTTGAGAGGTGTGTGCAGGCTGATAAAATCTGACTGTGCCAAGAGCACTGCCAGATCCACCTTTTCAGCCGGTGGGTCTGGCTGGGCAGGCTGGTGGGGCGGGTCATAATACAGCACTCGCATGTTAAAGCCTATGGCCCGGCGGGCGACAGCCTGGCCGATGCGACCGAAACCGATGATTCCCAGGGTAGCCCCGGCAATATCCTGGCCCAGCAGCAGGGTCAAGCCCCAGGTTTGCCATTGGCCTGCCCGCACGTACTGGTCGCCTTCGGCCACACGCCGGGCAGCGGTCATCAGCAGGGCAAACGCAAAATCGGCGGTGGTTTCGGTCAGGATGCCGGGAGTATGGCCTACCGGGATGCCGCGGGTGGTGGCCGCCTGCAGGTCGATATTATCCACCCCGACAGCACAGTTTGAGATCACTTTCAACTGCGGCCCGGCAGCATCCATCANNACTTCAGCCTGAACGGCTTGCTTCAGCTGGCTGAGGGCGGGTTCCGGCAGTTGGCGCGTAACGAAAACTTTGGCTTGGGGCATCGGGTCTCCTGGGTTTAGTTGGCGATGGGTGAATTTTAACATGGCTTGAGGGTGCCGTTGGGTCAAAGTGCGGTGAGCCAGATCACATTTGACTTGCATTTTGGATGAAAATCACGTAAAATCAGAACAATAGTTCTGATATGATATGGACACCTGCTGACACCCTACGTATATTGTTGTTTGCCTGCCTGTTCGGGATGCTGATGGTCGCCGTGCTGTACCTGCGTAGGCGCAAACTCACCACCCTGGCGTATTTTTTATGGGGGTTACTGGCGCTGCTGCTGCCGGTTGTGGGGCCGTATCTGGTGATCGCAGCCCGGCCTGGGCAACCGTTGACCCTGACCGAGTGAATCCACGGCTGGGGAAAGGCTTTGCAGTCCTGATTATGCCCCCGCACCCGGCGCGACTTCTGGTAAAAATAGGCTTCTCATTGTATACTTTTTAAAGCATCCCAGCGCAGTGATGGTTGGGATTTAGAGAATTCATAGATTTAATTCGTCATTAGAGGTAACCCTCAAATTGATTCATTCTGCATAGGAGAAGGGAAGACTGCCATGAAAGTATCCGTGTTACAAGAAAATCTGGCGCATGGTTTGAGTATTGTTTCGCGGGCGGTGTCGCCGCGCAGCACCTTGCCGGTACTGGCAAATGTGCTGGTAGCCACTGACGAAGGCCGGCTGCGTTTATCCGCAACCAACCTTGAAATTGGGATTACCTGCTGGATTGGGGCCAAGATCACAGAGGAAGGTTCCACCACGGTCCCGGCGCGCACCTTCTCTGATCTGGTTAATACCCTTCCGGCTGGCCAGGTGGATATCGACCTGGCTGTACGTACCCAAACCCTGCATGTGCGCTCGGGATCTTCCAACACAGATATCAAATGTATCGATTCGCAGGAGTTTCCGCCCATGCCAGTGCCCGATTTGGATGGTGGCGTGGTATTTAATGTGTCGGATCTGCGGGACATGATCCGGCAGGTTGTTTTTGCCGCCTCCACCGATGATGCCCGCCCGGTGCTGACCGGTGTGCTGGTGACCGTGGAAGACAACAAAGTGACGATGGCCGCGGCTGATGGTTTTAGGCTTTCGGTGTGGCATTCTGAACTTTCCGGCGATCACGGGCAATCCCTGAAAGCCATCATCCCG
>DNGN01000018.1 GCA_003486225.1 Chloroflexota bacterium | reverse complement strand
GGGTGGGTTTCCAGGTCTGGGTGGATCTCCCAGTCGAAATCATGCAGCAAGCCTGTGATTCCCCAACGGTCCTGGTCCTCGCCAAATTTCTCGGCATACCAACGCATGGCGGCTTCCACCGACAGCATGTGCCGAACCAGGCTTTCGTTCTTGACAAATTCACGGACAATGGCTAATGCTTTCTGGCGTTCGATCATGGGGTGTTATCCTTCCTGAAAGAGAGTAGTATATTCACTGGTATCTGGCGGGTTGATGTACAGGTCCTGCAGTGCGAGGATGGTGGCCAGGGTTTCCCGGATGTTCCAGGCCAGGCCTGAACCTCGCCAGTAGCGGCCGTGATTGGCAGCAACTCCGGTGGCGTCAATGCCAAGTGCCCGGCACAGGAAAACGGTGCGCGGCAGGTGGTAGGCTTGGGTGATGACAATGGCTTCCTTCAGGTCCAGCTGGGTTGCGGCATTATAACAAGTCGCATAGGTTCGCAACCCCCCGTTATCCAGCAGGATATCTTCTGGCGGGATGCCCAGGGAAACCGCATACTCCCGCATGATGGCTGGTTCAGGGGCTTGCCCGCTCATCACCAGCGTGCTGATCTTGCCGGCAAAATAAAGCTCCACGGCGCGCTGAATGCGGTCTCTCAGAACGGCTGATGGACGGCCTTGCGGGGTGGTTTCGGCCGCCAGCACCAGTCCGTACTGGGTATAGGAGACCTGCTCGGGGCTTTTGGTATGTGGAAAGGCTGCCAAGGTGGTTACGATACGGGGCAAAATAAGGATCAGGATGCCAAGTATCCCCCAGCGCATCAACCTGCTCAGCAGCGGTTTCTTGTTTTGATTTTGCATGCGGAAGATTTTACCATACCGCAACCCAGAGCCTCGACAGATCTGCTGGCAAGACGACCTGGCTAATGGGTTCCATTCTGCATCTTCACCAGGTCAGTCAGCGTGACTACCTGGTATCCACGGTCAGCCAGTTCTGGTAGGATCTCATTTAAGGCTTCCACGGTTCTTTTGCCGCGTTTTTGGTAGTCGTGCAGTACGATCACCGCACCGGGCTTAACCTTCCACAGGACGTATTTTGCTGAGTACCAGGCCAGACCGATTTGCGGATCGTAGGGATAGATAGACCCAAGGGCTATCTGGTAGTCATGATTCTTTACGATTTCAAGCATTTCATCATTGAACCAGCCCGAGCCAGGACGCATCCAGATTACTTCACCATACTGAGAGAGGATTTGATCCGATTCCTCCAGGGCTTGCTCAAATCCCTGGCTGGTCAGTCTGATGCTTGGCTCGTCAGCGGTCAGATGGTTGCCGATCTCATGGCCTGCTTCTACCATCTTCTGCACGATAGCCTCGTTGCCTGGGACCCGCTCAGTGATGAGAAAGAATGTCGCATGGGCCTGGTATTCCTCCAGCACTTCCAGGATCAGGGGGGAATAGGTTCCATCGGGACCGTCGTCGATGGTCAGTGCCACCACAGGGCGGTCTGTGTTGACCGAATAGAGGACCTCGGGCGAATGGGATCGCAACTTCGCCATGATCCATTCCGGTTGGAATAAAATCAGCACAAGGAGGATGAGAACCAGCGTAATTAACAGCACACTGAAAGGTATGATCAGACGCATCGCCACCATGTGTTTTTCCCCGATTATTCTTCGACCAGCATGCGGCGCAGGACTTTGCCGACAAATGATTTGGGTAGTTCCTGGCGGAACTCGATATCCCATGGCACCGCATATTCTTCGAGCCGTTTGCGGCATTGCTCCATGAGTTCCTCCTTAGAGAGGTTGGTGCCGGGGCGTGGTACCACGAAGGCCTTAACCTTTTGGCCAGAATCTCCCATGGAAACGCCGACAACTGCGGCCTCCAGGACTTTGCTGTTCTCGTAGAGCACTTCTTCCACATCGCGCGGGTAAACGCTGAATTCACCGGCCATGATCGTGTCACGCTTGCGGCTGATGATGGTAAAGAATCCATCTGCATCCATGACGGCCACATCCCCGGTAAAGAGCCACCCATCTTGTTTGGAGGTACGCGTGTCAATGGTCTGGTCGGCCTGCCAGTAGCCTTGCATGACCTGAGGGCCTTTGACAAGCAGTTCCCCAATCTTTCCCGGAGGAAGATCATCACCAGTGACGAGATCGACGATCTTGGCATCCGTATTGGGGATCGGGATGCCGATGGAGCCGGTGCGGTTGGTGCCGCGCAAAGGGTTGGCATGGGTCACAGGTGATGATTCAGTCAGCCCATAGCCTTCTACCAGCCGGGCCCGGCTGAGCTTTTCAAAGGCTTCTTGCACCTCTACAGGCAGAGGGGCGGCACCGCTGATGCAGGCTTTGATCGAGTCCAGGCCGTAATTACGCAGCCCTTTGGCCTGGTTGATGGCGGCATATATCGAAGGTACACCAGGGAATACGGTCGGTTTGAATTCCTTGATATGCTCGAGGACCTGCTGCAGTTCAAAGACAGGCAGCAGCACGATGGTGGCCCCGATAGCGATCGGGATATTCATGGCTGTGGTCATGCCGTAGCAGTGAGTCAGCGGAAGGACAGCCAGGAAGGTCTCCTCGCCGTATTGGATATCTGGAATCCAATGGCGGGTTTGCAGGGAGTTGGCGACCAGGTTCTTGTGAGTCAGGCAGACTCCTTTGGGCTCGTCCGTGGTACCGCTGGTGTACAGGATGGCAGCCAAATCCTCATCGCTCCCCTGGAAATCTGGTTTTTCAGTCGAGGCATCCAGCATCAGCATGTCCATGGTGCTGGCTGATTCGACCCATGGGGTTTCTTCATCAGGATCGAAGCCAGCTTCCTGCCAGCGCGAAATTAAGCTTTTAAACACCCGGCTGGAGACACTTCCCCGGATGTTGGCCAAAACCACCTTCAGCGGCAGCCTTTCCTGGGCCCGGATGGCCAACCCGGCAAAATCTTTGAGGGTGACAAGTACCTTGGCTCCTGTTTGTTCCAACTGATTGAAAATTTGGCGGGCATTTGCGTCCGGGTTAGGGAGCACCACNNGCAAACTGGTTGGCCCGGCGGTCAAGCTGTTGGTAGGAGAGCTGGTTCCCGTAAAATACCACCGCTGTCCGCTTTGGGATTTTAAGAGCGGCTGTCTCCAAAAATCGGTGCAGCGGCTGGTCGGGGATAGGGCAGGTGATCGGGGTGTATTTACCGTAGCTCTGCAGCCAGGGTCGGGTCCCTGAGAGTTTGGTGAGTAAGCCGGTCTCTCTCCAGGATACTTTAGGGCCATTGGGATCGCTATTGCGAATAAACCGGTCAATGGCGCGGTTGGTTGCCTGGTGGCGCTCTAACTGCACCTTATGTTTCGAACTGCCGATGTCAACGACCTCTGCACCACGGATCGATTCACTTACGCGTTCAAATGTCCAGCGCGGGAAATAGCGGTCCCTCTCGCCAGTCATGACCATGGTGGGGGTTTGGATCTGGTGCATCGTTTCCCACCCTGCCCATTTGCGCATATTGTTCAACATCATACGCTTCATGACGTGTACTTCGGCATTCCAGCGCGGGCGGAAGCGCCAGAACGGCCGGAAGACGGCAACCGGGACGCGCGAGAGCATGGCAGCACTTTTCGGCAGGGGATATTCCCCGGCTGTAGCAATCAGCACCAGTTTTTCCAACCTTTCCGGCCGGGCGACGGCATATTCAATGCAGATCGCCCCGCCGAAGGAATGGCCGACCAGCACAAATTTTTCCGGTAATTTCAGGTGGTCGGCAATGGCATCGATATCCGCGATCAGCTCAGACATGGTGTATTGGGTATAAGGCGCATCGCTCTGGCCGTGCCCGCGCAGGTCTGGGACCACCACGCGGTATTGGTGGGCGAAGTAGTTGATCTGATATTCCCAGGTCTCGGCACAGCCAGCATACCCATGCANNATGCAGCAAGAAAATGGCTTTGTCCGCGCCTTCTGGCTTGATGTCTATCACGCTCAACGATGCACCGGAGAGGCCTGGGATAGGCACTTCAACCCGGTAGAGGTTAAGGTCTAGCTGGATTTCCCGATGTTTTAGCCCACGAGGTTTATTCATTGGCGGCTCCTGAATAAGGCTTTACGCGGTAGTTGGTGTGCCTGGGGTGAAATAGCCGAGATGAGAAGAAAAAAATTACTGATTAAGATTATACACNNTTGACCCGCTGCCGGTCTATTTTTCCCTGGCTGTCGCGGGGGAGCTTGTCGACAAATTCAACCAGCTTTGGTTTTTTAAAAGCTGCCAGATGTTCGGAGATTCCAGCTAGGAGCTGGCCAGCATCCAGCCGCTGACCGGCTGCCAGTTCCACGACTGCTTTAACTGTTTCCCCCCACCGCTCGTCCGGAACGCCGATCACACACACGTCGGCAACTTGCGGCAGACGGCGGATAGCAGCTTCCACTTCGGCGGGATAGATGTTCTCTCCCCCGGATTTGATCAATTCTTTTTCAGGTTTGCGACCCACATAATAAAGGAAGCCATCTTCATCTACTTTACCCATATCTCCGGTATGGTGCCATCCGCCGCGTGAGGCGTAGGCTGAGGCTTCTTCGTCCTGCCAGTAATGTGCGAAGACCAGGTTGCCGCGTACGGCAATTTCGCCAGGCTGGTTGGGCGGCAGGGGATGGTCATCATCATCGACAATCCGCATCTGCAGGCCATCCACAACCCGTCCGGCTGAGCGGGGGTTGTCCTGGTAATTGCCCAGGGTGGCAATGCCTGTGGTTTCGGTTTGCCCATAACCTGTCCAATAGTCTCCGCAGCCCAGATCCAAATATCTTTGGATCACCTCCGGGGGGTTGAGAATTCCCCAACAAACCCTGAGACTTTTCCAGCCTGATCCGGAAGCCTGCCGGGCTGCCATTAAATTGTCCAGCATAGGCGGGAAGGTGACGATCAGTGAAATCTGGTGCTCATCGATGAGCTGGTTGCCGTGTTCGGCATCAAATCCGGGCAAAATCACGCTGCTTCCGCCCACAACGGCCATCACAACTAAATATTCAAGCCCGGCAATGTGGAAGAGCGGTAAAACGCCTAAATAGCGGTCTGAACTTGAGAGCTGGTAGGCATTTCCAAACATGCGGCCAACAGACAGTAAATTTCCATGGGTCAGCACCGCGCCGCGGGGCAGGCCGGCCACCGCTGCTGTGGCAATGATGACTGCCGGGTCCTCCCGTCCGCAGGAGTCGGTGGGGAGTTCGCCCTCGGCGAGAGCATGCTTCAGGGCGATAAACCCGGGCTGGGCTTGCTCTTCGAACAGGACTTTGATCCTGATGGTCTGAAGGTCAACCTCTGACAAGGATGGATGGAATTCAGATTCAATGAAGAGGGCGGTGGGTTCGATCAGTTCAACGACTTGTTTTAGCTCTGTGCTGGCCAGCCGCCAGTTGACCGGGAAGACAATCGCGCCCAGGCGCGTGCTGGCTACCAGGACAGCAAAATGCGAAATAGAGTTCTTGGCGAGCGTGGCAACCCTGTCTCCTTTCGCCAGACCTTGCTGTAGCAAGCCGGCAGCAATTGCATCCACCTGCTGTAAAAACTGTGCATAGGTTAGCGTGGAATCAGGTGAAATAAAAGCCGGGTCATTTGCGTGGGTTTGCGCACGTTGGGCAAAAAGGCTGTACAAAGTATTGAATTGATCGTTCATTTTGATCCTTAGGCGCTGATGTTCAGGAAAGCCAGCGTTTGCGGCGCTTGTAGTGCTTTACCTCTCGGTAGGATTTTCGCTGTCCCACTTCGGTCAGGCCGAGATAAAACTCGCGCACATCGGCATTCTCTTTCAACGTTTTGGGGTAGCCTTCAAGTACAATACGGCCATTTTCCATGATGTAGGCATAATCTGCAACGTTTAAAGCCAGGTTGGCATTTTGCTCTACCAGCAGGATGGTGGTGTTCTGTTCTTTGTTGATGCGTTCGATAATCGCGAAGATTTCCCGCACCAGCATTGGTGCAAGCCCCAGGGAGGGTTCGTCGAGCATCATCAGTTTGGGTTTGGCCATGAGAGCCCGTCCAATGGCAAGCATTTGCTGTTCTCCACCCGATAGGTACCCGGCGGTCTGGTTGAGGCGGCTCCGCAGCGCAGGGAAGTAGTTATATACCAGGTCCATATCTTGTTTGAGGTGGGAGCGGTCTGCTCGGGTATAGGCTCCAGCCAGCAGGTTTTCTTCCACCGTCAGGTGTTCAAAGACCCTGCGGCCCTCCATAACCTGGAAGATGCCCAACTGCACAATGGCAGCGGCATCCATGTCTTGGATTGGCTGGTCCAAAAAATCGATACTGCCGTCGGTCACCGCTCCATTTTCAGGCTTGAGGAGACCAGAGATCGACTTAAGGGTGGTAGATTTGCCAGCACCATTGGACCCCAAGAGACCCACGATCTTGCCTTCCGGCACCTTCATGGAAAGACCTTTGAGAACCAGGATCACATCATTATAGATAACTTCAATATTATTTAGTGTCAGCATAGCTTTCTCGGATAGAGGTGCGGCCAAAAACTTGGCCGCACCTGTACTCTAACAGTTTGCTTAATTTTTATGGCGCAGAGATGTAATCACTGAGCTGGGTCCACTGACCGCCCGAAACCTCGAACAAGCGCAGTGCATTGTTGCCGCGGTGGCTGGTGGAGGAGAAGGAGATCGGAGCACTGACACCCTGTGTGTCGAAGTTCTTGATCGATTCAAGGGCAGTTCGGATGTTTTCACCGGTCATCTCATCACCCGCTTCATCCACCAGGCGAATACCCTCAGCCATCAGGGCCATCGTCCACCAACCCTGAACATAGTGCAGGCCTTTTTCGCCCAGGTCTGACCCATGGGCAGAGAGCCATTCGGCTGGGTCTTTATGGCCATCGACCGGTACACTGGGCGGTGTAAACGGCAGTGTGCCGACTACACCTTCAGCAGCATCCCCAGCCAGGCTGACAAAGAGTTCGTCTGAACACCAGTTGAGGCAAACGAAGGTCACATCCATACCCTGGCTGCTGGCGTCTTTGACAAGCACAGAGGCCGGGCTGGAAACATTCTGGATGATGATGTAGTTAGCACCAAATTGCTGCAGCTGAGCAAGTTCGGCGACATAATCCGTCACCCCGCCAGGCATGGGCAGGCTGGTAAAGGTAACGCCTTTCGACTCAGCAAAAGCCTGTGCGTCTGGAACCGGGGACTGGCCGAAGGGGCTGTCGTGGTGCGCAATGGCAACGCTCGGCGCACCGCTGTTGCCTTTTGCGGCCCAGTCATCCAGAGCCCATTGAATGGCGATGATGGCCTGGTCGGAGTAGGATGTACCTGCCAGGAAGTTGTAGGGGGCGTCATCCATGTTGAGCAGGTTGGCAGAATAGGATGCGGACATGAAGGGGATCTTGTCGGCTGCAATCTTGGAGCGCAAAGCTTCAGTGTCGCCGGTTCCCCAGCCCTGGAAAGCGACCACGCCTTCCTGCACATATTGGGTATAAAGCTGCTCTGCAATATCAACCTTGTAACCGTAGTCCGCAGAAATCAATTCAATGGGGCGACCGTTGATGCCGCCGTTCTCATT
>DNGN01000090.1 GCA_003486225.1 Chloroflexota bacterium | reverse complement strand
GGGATATGGCAGGTCTGGCAGGCGACGGTCTCAACATGGGCATTCAGGCGTTCATCCTGATGAAGATCGTCGTCATGGCAGTCGGTGCAGTAGACTTGGTTGGCATCGTCCAGGCTGACGGAGATCGAGCGGCCTTTAATCTCGTGGTCTTGTGCCTGGTGGCAGTCGATACAGATAAAATCATAGCTGCCCATATGCACGTCTGTGCTCGCAGAAGGCCAGTAGAGGGACTCATCCAGGTCCCCGTGTTTTACGGCATTTCCACCTCCGCCTTTGAAATGGCAGCTGCCACAGTTCTGTCGGTCTGGAATACCTACGGATTGGGCTGCTGCTGCCAGGTCGACGCTGTTCATGGGGTTGCCATAATCGCTTTTGGCATAAGTACCATTCTGTGCATGGCACACAAGGCAGTCCACATTTTCCTGGCTGGCGGTCTCAAAATAGGTTTCATCTTCCCAGCCGTAACCGGCATGGCAGGAGGTGCATTTTTGCCAGTTACCCTGAATGCCGATACAGAAGTTGTTGATCTGGTTTTTTTTGCCAACAGTGACTGGTTCATCTCGTCCAGGAAGCAAAACAGGTTCGCTTTCCCAGGTCCAATGCACAGTTTGCATCATCTCTTCTGCGGCTTCTGCGTGGCATTCCAAGCAGGCCCTTGTAACTTCCTGCCCGGTCTCATAGGGCCCTTTGAGGAGGAAGGTATGGTCGGTATGTGTGGGGCGTTCAGGTACACCTGCCCAGGGGTCCGAGGCAGCAGCAGCTTGTTTTGGCAGGAAGATCACCAGGGGAATGATGACCAGCGCCAAGGTGATGAGCAGTAATACAATCCAGAGAAAACGATGTTCCTTCATAGTACCTTTCTGTTCAGGCTTCTGCCGAGTTTGGTAAAAAAAGCATCAGTCTGAGACATTCATTGAGTTATATATACTTATTCGCAAATACGTATACATTATTTGTGCAAATTGTAACATATGAAGAATTCGGGTGAAGAATGCTTTGTCCCGATTAACGCGGGACATCTGTCACGTTTGCGAAAAAAAGTACAAATGAAGGATTTGATGGGAATTNNGCAGGTCTTTGGGGGATAATTCGACGTTGAGCCCTCTCTGTCCACCTGAGATCAGGATGGTGGGGTGTTCAAGCGCTTTGTGATCCAGCAAGACCTGGAATCCCTTGTTGATGAGGGCTAAGGGAGAGATGCCGCCAGTTTGCAGGGCGGTGAGGGCTTCTGCCTGCTGGTGGCTGGCGACCTTAACTTTTTTCTCCCTGACTGCACTGGCAAGCAGTTTCAGGTCGAGTTCAGCATCACCTGGGATGATGGCCAGGATGGGTTTTCCAGGAGTGATGCGTATAGCCACAATAGTTTTGAAGACCTGCCCGTGTGGCACACCAAGGAAAGCGGCTACCTCGACCGCACTTAGTTTTTCCTCGGGTAGAGGGTGAGCGGTATAGCTGATTTTTTTGGCATCTAACATACGGGTAACATTATTGACGATCGTCATGTGGCGTCTCCGATGGGTAAGGTCAGGGTGAATTCAGCGCCACCGCCAGGATGATTGGCGGCGGTTAAGCTGCCCCCATGTGATTCCACCAGCTTGCGCGCAATCGTGAGACCCAAGCCGGTNNAGGACGACATGCTCCTGCTCGCAGGTAAGCGTCAGAATTACCTTGCCGCCGGTCGGGGTATGGTGCAGGCTGTTTTGCAGCAGGTTGTATAACACCTGGCTCATCCGACCCTGATCCAGGGTTGCGGAGGGGCAGTTTTCAGGATGCTCGAAAATCAGGCGGATATCCCCCGCGGTGAATTGTGGCTTGACCGTATCGCATATAGTTTCGATGAACGGGATCAGGTCGGTTGGGGTTTTCTCCAGGGTCAGGGTGTTTGAATCGGTCAGGGCCAGGGTGCGCAGGTCTTCCACCAGTTTGTTCAGGAGAAGGTTCTGTTGGATGATCGGTTCCAGGTTCTCCAGGGTGAGGGGGTAAACGCCATCCTGGATGGCCTCGAGGTTGGCCCGCTGGACAGCCAGTGGGGTCCGCAGCTCATGGGCAATATCAGCTGTCATGGCCGTTCGGGTCTGGTTAGATTTCTCCAGGGATTGGGCCATCAGGTTGAATGATCTTGCCAGTTGGCTGAGCTCGGTCCCGCCTTGCAAGGGAACCCTTTGAGAGAGGTCCCCCTGTGCCAGCTGGCCGGCTGCATTTGTCAGCTGGCGCACTGGACGCATCAGGAAATGCGCCAGGATCAGGGCCAAAACCAACCCTGCCCCCCCGGTGATCAGGACGGTCGGCAGAAGGGAATCATTCAGCGCGGCTGAAAGATTCTTGCGGATGATTTCCCCCAGATCAAGAATGTTGCTGTCGGGTACAAGGTAACCAACCAGTTGGCCATCCGCCATGATCGGCAGGGAATTTTCCAGGATTTCCGCTGGAAGCTGTTCCTGCATTTCAGAGGTATTGCTGAAGATCACCTGGCCATCTGGGCTCGTGAGAGTGATGTCCCCAACCATGCCCTGTCCGGCCATGTACATGTAGCCGCCCCTGGCGTTGCCGCGACCCTGGCTGGCTCCCATCCCCGGGCCCTGTCCATTCGTATTGCCGGGGGATAAGGAGGAAAATTGCAGCGAGACTCCTTCCCAGGTTCCGTTTTCACGGTAATAGGATTCCAGCTGCTTGACAATCCGGTCAGCACCAAAAAATCCCCCGCTTTTTGCAAAAGTTTTGAGAGTTGTTTGAGTCTGGCCCTGGATCACGACCCCGAGAACAGCCAGGGTGATGATCGTGATCAAGGCAAATGAGAGGAATAGCCGAACGCGCATGGATTACCCTTTACTGAANNGTGCGCTCGTAGCCTTCAAATACCGTGCCTTCCTGGGTGGCTTCCAATAGTTGGAGACGAGAGAACACCCTGCCGGGTTGTTCTGCCAGGGCTGCCAGCAGATTAAACTCCGTCGGGGTCAGCTCGATGGGGCGGTCATGCTGGGTCACGGAATAGGAATCGAGATCGATCTCCAGGTCTGCCGCCCTGATGATGCGCAGTGCTGGCTGTGCGCTTGTTCCACCAGCCCGTCGCAGCACTGTCCGCACGCGTGCCACCACCTCTCTGGGTGAATAGGGTTTTATGACATAATCATCCGCACCCAGTTCTAACCCGATCAGCCGGTCGGCTTCCTCCACCCGGGCTGTAACCATGATGATGGGGGTTTCATTCTGGCGGCGGATGGTGCGCGCTATGTCCAGCCCGTCCATTCCCGGCAGGTTTAGGTCCAAGATCACCAGATCGGGTTGGGTGGATTTCCAGGTTTCCAGCCCGGTGTCTCCCCGGTAGGCCGTCAGAACCTCGTATCCGGCTTGCTCCAGGTAAGAGCGTAATACTTTGACCAATTCAGCTTCATCTTCGATAATCAGAATTCTCTTCATCATTAAATTATAGCCCAAGTTCGTCCCATGCTTGTCATGAGGATCATGTAGGGGAGCAAACAAAAGGATGGCAAGGGTATCAATCTTGCCATCCTTTTTGCTGCCCCAGGTTACAGTTAGTTCGTTGGAGCAGATTGGTTGAAGGGGCAATCCTGCATGCCATTGCCGNNCCGCCATAGTTGTTGCCAAAACCTCTTCCAGCACCATTCCCGCCAGCCATGCCGGCGCCATGCTGGTGCCCGAATTGGGCGCGTTCCATCAGGAAATCATATTGTTCCTGGGTCAGGGCACCATCAGCAAATGCAGCCTCGATGGCTTCCTGCCGGGCCTGGCTGAGATCGTCTGCCAGGGTGTCCAGATCCAGATTCAAATCCTGCGCGATCTGGTAAAAGGTCTTGCCTTCCAAACGGTACGATTCGAAATCTTCTACGCTGATCCCCAGCACGCCAGCCAGGGCTGTGCTTATGTATTCGTGCATGACCTGATTTCCGACCATCCCCTGCCCATTATTTGGGCAGTTCGGGCAACCAGGACCAAATGGCCGGTCCGGGGTGGTATCTTGAGCCATGGCAACGCTGAATCCGACCACGCTGAGCAGGCCTACGATTGTGATGGCTAAAATCCATTTTTTCATTGTTACACCTCTTTTTCTAAAGTTTTGTATGCTTATGGTAATCAGGACATATGAAGAAGTTGTGAAGAAGATATAAAGATATGATGCAGGAAAAATTTCTGCCGGGGGACAACAATGTGGAATAGTGCTTTCTTCCTATCTCTTCTGTATTGATTTGTTGTAGAATTAGATATTCTAAAAACAAGGAGATTCAATTTTGAAATCCTCTGGATTTGAGGAAACCTCGCGTTATAAGGCACTTTCAACGAGCCAGGTGGTCCCTGATGCATTTCGCTGTGTGCAGTGCGGCATTTGCTCCTATAACTGCCCGATCGGGATCGATGTGCGCCGGTTCGCCTGGCAGGGCCGGCCGGTGATCGACAGCCATTGTATTACCTGCGGGGAATGCATCGCTCGCTGCCCAAGAGGGGTGCTGCGCTTTAGCCGGACCTCAATCATTGAAGGGACCGACAGATGAGACGCCACGTGATCCTCGGAATGGGCGCGGCTGGCATTGCGGCTGCGGAAACGATCCGCCATTACGATAGAGAGGGAGAGATTGTTTGTGTCTCAGCAGAAGCTGCAGGCTACTATTCCCGTCCGGGGTTGGCGTATTACCTGAGCAAAGAGTTGGGAGAAAAATCCCTTTACCCCTTCACAAAAAAAGACTTCCAGACCAGAAAAATCCATGTTTATCAAAATACCGCTGTGCTGGTCAAACCTGAGAGTCAGGAGATATTATTTCAGGATCGCAAGCGTATGAAGTTTGACAACCTTTTATTGGCTCTCGGTGCCGAAGCGGTACGCCCGAAAGTTATCGGATCCAATTTGGATGGTGTTGTCTATCTTGATTCGATGGCACAAACCCAGCACATGATTAAAAAAGCCCGTTGGGCGAGGAATGCCGTGGTGGTGGGTGGCGGCATCACCGCCTTGGAAATTGTGGAAGGTTTACAGGCTCGAGGCGTAAATGTGCATTTCTTCTTACGCGGAGATACCTATTGGAACCGGGTGTTGGACAAGATTGAATCACAAATTGTGATTCAGCGTTTGAGGCATGAAGGCGTAACGATCCACTTAAATACCGAATTGGACCAGATCATCGGCAAGCGAGGTAAGGTGAAAGGGGTGGTCACCAAAGATGGCCGGCGATTGGTCGCCAATATGGTAGCCTTTGCAATTGGGGTGCGCCCCAGGCTTGGTTTGGCTGAAGCCAGTGGATTGGAAATTGCACGCGGCGTTAAAGTCAACGAGTATATGGAGACCAATGCTCCTGGAGTGTATTCCGCAGGCGATATGGCTGAGGTCTATGACCCGGAGGAAAAGGTCTATATGATGGATAGTCTTTGGCATGTCGCACGCAACCAGGGGATGGTGGCCGGATGGAATATGGCGGGGNNCCGTACCGCCGCCGTAGCCCCTTGAATGTGACCCGTTTGGCTGGCATCACCACCACAATCATCGGCAAGGTTGGCAGCGGTGAAGTGGAGGACGAATTCACGATCGTTCGGGGTGAGAGTGAAACCTGGCAGCAGATGCCGGATGCGGTAGTTTGCCAAAATAATTTTGATATTAACCGCTTGCGGGTCCTCTTGGGCGAGAACAAAATATTGGGCGCCATCCTGATGGGTGACCAAACGCTCTCGCAAGCACTCGAAGAATTGGTGGCGCATGAGGTCGACATCTCTCCAATTCGAGATGATATGTTGACTAGAAAAGATCAGCTGGGACCCGTCTTGCTTGAATTTTGGCATCAGTGGAGGCAGAATAATGCGCATTAGAAATATCGAATTGTGGGCTGCATTTTTGGTGATTGCGGTTATCAGTGCTGCTTATGTTGGCGTGGCGTTGCTTTCCGAAGTACCGGCTGCCAGCGGATTCCTCGGTCACAGCCTCGGGATTATTGGGTTTGTTCTGATGTTGATGACAGAGATCTTATACAGTTTGAGGAAACGGTACACCTTCGCCCGCTGGGGCAAACTACAGCATTGGCTGTCTTTCCACATCTTCACAGGACTGGTTGGTCCATATCTGGTTTTGCTGCATACGTCCTGGAAGTTTAACGGTCTGGCAGGTATTTTGATGCTCTTGACGGTTATCATCGTCATCAGCGGGTTTGTGGGCCGTTATTTTTATACAGCTGTCCCCAGAGCAGCCGATGGTACCCTAATAGAGGCAGAACAGATCAAACAGATGATTGCCCAAAGCCAGGAACAGTTAGAACATTGGCGTGGCGCTTACCCAAACTTGGTGAAAAAAGTGGAAAGTCTGGTTTCCTCGTCTGCGGGGAAAAGATCTTCTACGCGAGCCACCGCCGCCATCCGCCAACGATGGCGCAGATTGGAAGGGGAGGTTTCTGCTGAAAATCGGGAATTGGTGCACAAATTCAGGGTGCTCTGGGACCGGCAGGTTGTACTTCAGCGCCAGCTTGAATCGATGGCTGGGGCAAGGCGCTTGCTGGCAATCTGGCATACGGTGCATGTTCCGATTGGAGTGGCTTTGTTCACCATCGCTTTCATCCATATTCTTGGCGCGTTGTATTTTGCTACTTTCTTACATTAAAAATTTGCCCTGGTAGCATGTCCAGCAAGGATATCGTATCGCAAGATATTCCTTAAGGAGATCGGCATGAAGAGGAAAAAATTGGGTTGTCTCACAACAGGGGGGCTGGTTGCTTTTGCGTTGACCCTAATCATTGTTGGGACCAGCTACGCAATAACGCGCAACAAGATTTTCAGCCCGGGAGCGCTGAATGCGCAAGCATCCGGGCAAGCTCTGGGGGATGTGACATCCCATGCAGACCTGGAGAAGGAATGCGCAGCCTGCCATCCGGCACCATGGGACCGTGTGAGCATGGCAGCGCGCTGCATCGAATGCCACCGGGATGTACTGGATCAGCTTACCGATTTGAACTCTTTACATGGGGCGGTCATGGCTGAAATGGATCAGTTGAACTGCAGGGAATGTCATACTGATCATAACGGTCCAGAGGCCAGCCTGACCCAGTTTTTGGAAGGTGATTTCCCGCATGAATTGGTTGGCTTTTCGCTGAAGGCTCATGGCCAGGTAACCTGGCAGCGGCAGATTGTCTGCAGCGACTGCCATCAGGATGGTTTCCGAAATTTCGACCTGAATTCTTGCGTTTCCTGTCACCAGGAAGTCCAACCTGATTTTATGGATGACCACACCGCTTTATTTGGAACGGCGTGCCTGGCATGTCACGATGGCCTGGAAACATACGGTTCTGACTTTGACCACGACCAGTTTGCTTTCAAATTGGAATATTTGCATACCAACCTGGCATGTGACCAGTGCCATGCCCAGGCCACCGGCTTAGAGATGCTGCAGGCTACTTCTCAGGCATGCGAGTTTTGCCATCAAAAGGATGATGTGCATCAGGAACAAATGGGAGATCAATGTGGCGTCTGCCATACTCCCAAAGGATGGGGGTTCGCCATTTTCGATCACAGCTCTACGGGCTTTATCTTGACCGGGGGGCATGATGATCTGGAATGTCTGAACTGCCATCAGGATGAAACCTACCAGGGAAATGATCCAGCCTGTATCTCCTGTCACGCCAGTGATGAACCGCATAACGGCCTGTTTGGGATCGAGTGTGCAGCATGCCATACGGTTTCCAGGTGGAGCGAGATAATCTTTACCCATTCAGGCGCATATGCCCAGGACTGCAATACCTGCCATCTTGTCGATCTGCCAGCCAACCATTTCCCAGGCATTTGCTCCGCTTGCCACAGCACCAATGCCTGGAAACCAGCGACCTTCGACCACGCAGTAGCAGGGGCTACGGATTGTATTTCGTGCCATAATGGCGACAAACCCAGAAACCACTATACCGCGCAGTGCTCGGCATGCCATAACACGGGTGGCTGGCTGCCAGCCAGCTTCGACCATCGGGCCGCTGGCGCAACCGATTGTATCTCCTGTCACTCCGGTAATCGGCCCAATAATCATTTTAGCGGCCAATGCTCTCAGTGTCACAGCACCAATGCCTGGAAACCAGCCAGCTTCAAACACTCTTTTCCGCTGAACCATGGCGGGGCGAATGAGCAGTGCCAGCTGTGCCATAACAACAGCAATTACAGTTCTTATACCTGCTATGGTTGTCATGAGCATAATCAGTCGAAGATCCAGGAAAAACATAAAGAAGTGAATAACTTCAACAACAATTGTATCCGCTGTCATCCAGGCGGAAGAGAAGCCAAGGATGATTAAATCCGGAACGATTGGTTTCCTATTGATTTTTATACCTATTTAGTGTAGATTTAGGTCGAATTCAAGTATGCGGGGAGCACCCTGATGATTTTCATCCTCTCTCCAGAATTCTGGGGGGAGGATTTTATTTACCTTAACACGAGGCGTGATCACATCATGCGGAGCATAATTTCCGTCAGAAAATACAGCTTGCGGATTCATAAAAGGCGGAGCACCAACGATCAAAGAAGGATAAAAAATGATGAAAAAAACCGATTTGTTTTTTGTCGGGATTATTGCCGGGATCATACTGCTGATTGCTGTCTCTTTGGTGGTCATGTTTACCTCGGATGCCTCCGAATACAAGGACGAATCAACCCCGGACAGCACTGCGCTTAACTATTTGCTGGCGGTTCAGAATGAAGATTACAGCCGGGCGTACAGCTATCTCTCGAAAACCATCGATGATTATCCCGTGAATGTAAAGGCATTTGAGACCCAAATCTCCCAATTTTATTATGTGGGTGCCCGCACAGAGTATGTTTTCTCGATCGAATCAATCGATCAGACCGGATCCACGGCTGACATCATGCTCACAAGTATGCGTTTTTCGGGGGACGCCCTCTTTGGGGGCCGACAGTATACGGATCGATTCGAAATGACCCTGATACGCGAAGCCGGGCACTGGAAGATCACGTCCTGTTCCAGTTATGCTTTTTGCACGGGCCAATGGAGAAAATAGCCGGCCGATCCCGATTGTGATCTCAAAAAAAGCTAAAAATTATTAACAATTATTGAGGAGGATGATGATGTCGAATGCAAGGAACTGGTACCTGTATATTGCGAATGCCATCAGTTTGCATGGGGTTGCATGGGC
>DNGN01000320.1 GCA_003486225.1 Chloroflexota bacterium | reverse complement strand
CTGTTCTCTTTTTTGATGGTCCAGGGGGTAGGAGAATCTGCGATTTATACCGGTGCTAAAGTCCCGGCGAAGATTTGCCACGCCAGCAAGGTTTTGGCCACCAGGCTGAGGATGATATAGACCCGCTCACCGTACAGGTAATCGGCCCATTTCCCCACTTTTTTATACTGCAAGTACATATTGACAGCAAAGATATTGAAGAAGACGAAAATCGTCGGGATGATGGCGTAAACGAAGGCGGGGGGTTTGGCATCTGAGGAGTTGATCGAGCCAAGGAAATAGAGCACAATCACGATCCAGGGGATGATCCCGGCAATCGAGCCGTAAATGAAGGAGGTCCAGTTGGTCTTTTCGGTGTACTGGTTGTGATATTCCATCATAATACCGAACAGGTTCATCATGGCATTGATGCCGAAGATCAGGATCAGAGCGCCCAGGTCCCACATGCCAACCAGCATGCCAATCAGCACGATCATCAGCGAGGAGCTGAGTGCATATTCATAGAAGCGCACCGGATTCATGCCCTTTTTCAGGTTTTTAACATACCAGTTGTAGCCAAAACTCGCCAGGCTGAAGTGTGCGATGGCCGAGAGCAGCAAGAAGGCGGCCACAGCAGGCCCAAAGCGCAGCTCGTAAAACAACTTTGGATCAGGAACCAGGGATAAGCTCTCGGGATTAAAGGTCAGGTAATTGGTGAAAATAGGGTAGGTGGTATCGTTGCTAAGTACGATCATCAGCACACCCTGAATAAGGTGCAAAAACCCCATGATCAGGTTAAAGCGCCGTAATTTGGCAAATTTTGTTTCTTCCGACATCTCAAACTCCTTATTTGTCTATGTTTTGTAAATATATTATCATTAAATCGAGTATTTGTCCAGAGTTTCTCTTACCTCTGGCGAGCAAGAATGGCCCCGGCTGTATTTTCCGGAATTAACCGGTTCTGTGATATAGTTTTCCTGATGGTCAGGATGATCTGTTGGTTTTCGTTTTGTGTGCTGCTGTTGCTGGTGGGATGTGCCCCGGCATTTCCTGCAGGTTATGATTCTTCAGGCTCAGCTGCCTCAGAAGGTGCTACGGGGACCGGGGTGGCTGCCATTGTGGACGCGCCTACCCCCAGCAGCACCGGAACCCGCTTGCCATCCGCCACACCTACCCAAACATTGGTCCCGACCATATCCTCCACACCTACCCAAACCCCGACCGCTACCCAAACCCTGACACCATCCATTACCCCAACCTACAGCATACTGCGCGGCAAGGTCAATACGGAACAACTGGCCTGCCGTTTTGGCCCGGGGGCGATGTACCTGTTCAAGTACAGCGTATTTCAGGATACCGTGCTTGATATTATCGGCAGGATGGAGTTAAGCCCCTGGATTCTGGTGCGGGCCGTTGGCGGCAGCAATGCCTGCTGGGTGAATGGAAACTACATTGAGATTCGGGGAGATATCCAGACCGTAGCCCCAACCGACCCGCACCAGGTTCTGGCCTGGTCGCCGTATTACGAAGCCCTGACGGGGGTCTCTGCTGAACGGAATGGCGATGTGGTGACGGTTTTTTGGAACCAGCTGGTGCTGCGCGATGGGGACTCTTCTGAACAGGTGCCCTATGTGGTGGAGGCCTGGGTCTGCCAGGCGGGGGAGTATGTTTTTGCGCCGGTTGGCGCGTATTCACTGGCTGCAGAAATCATCGACGAACCGGGCTGTGACCAACCTTCGTATGGGCGGGTATTAGGCGCAGAGAAGCATGGCTATACCCAATGGCGGGTGGTTCCCTGGCCCCCGGCATCCTCTCCGGTTACCCCCACTCCTTGATCTGGTTTAGCCCGCTTTCAGGAGTCTTGATCCCGCCAGATGGCAGCCAACCGGTTGATCTCCAGGATGAAATCTGTTTTTGATTCGGTATAGCGCTCCGGGTCTGTGCGGAACTTCCGGGCAAGCTCTGATTTTAATTGGCTGTACGCCAACGCTTTAGCGGGGTGGGCTCTCAGGTAGTCGCGGAAATTAAGCTGTGTCTGGATGGCCTTGTGCCCCAGCTGATAGACATGCACATGGTGGCTGCGGACTTCTTGCGTATCTTTGCGGAAGTACCGGCGGCCGGGAATCCCCATTTCACCGCGCGGGGTGTATCCCAGGCTGATCATCGGCGGGTTGAATTGCTCCACTTTCTCAAGCTCTCGCACCACGACCATGATGTCAATGATTGGTTTGGCCCTGATATCTGGGATGGCCGTGCTGCCAATGTGATGGATGGAGATCATTTGATCGCCAAAGATCGAGGCGATCTGACGGGCTTCCTGTTCGTATTTACCGGGCCAGGCGGGGTCGTAGTCGGTTAATGCGATGATGCGGGGCATTTCCCCTCCCATTTGGGACGCTTTAAGTGATTTAAACGCATCTTTTCTCCTCGTGCTAGCAGCTAACTCTGGGCTTAATTCATTATAAATACAATCAGCCCTTCATGGATTTGAATCTGAGGGTATAATTTTTTTAGCGGGTTATGCCTGAATTTCTCTCGTTCGAAAGTTCCTGACCTGGTCTGGCAGGNNCCGATAATTTTCAACCTGGCTATCTGCAATGTTTTTCCAAGGGAGAGACATGACCAAGAGTTCAAACCAACCTTCTCAGTTGCACAACTTACTGGAGACCCAACCCCCTGAGTTTTCGTTTCAACAGGCGGCCCTGTTTCTCCAGGAACGCTATGGATTATTCGGGCAGCTTTCTCACCTCGATAGCGAGCGGGACCAGAATTTTCATCTCGTGACCAACGCCCAGGATCAGTATGTGGTCCGGATTGCCAACCATGCCGAAGATCCTGCTATCGTGGATATGCAGGCCCGGACTCTGGAGCATCTGGCCATGGTGGACCCTGAACTGCCGGTGCCGCGGGTCCGCTATTCTTTGCAAGGCCAGGCGTATGAGCGCATTCAGGCCGAAGACGGGACCGCTCATCTGGTCCAGGTGATTACCTACCTGCAGGGTAGGACCCCGCGAGAAAAGCCTATCAACCCTGGGCTGCTCAAACCGATCGGGACCTGCCTGGCTCGCCTGGCCAAGGGATTGCGCGGCTTCTTCCACCCGGCCGCGGGTTATGAACTGCTCTGGGATGTCAAACGGGCAGCCAATCTCAGGCAGTATGTCCCTTACCTGACCGATCCTTCACAACAACAAGTGGTCCAACATTTCCTGGACCGCTTTACAAGCCAGGTGCTCCCGCAGCTGCCTAAACTGCGCGCCCAGGTCATCCATAATGATCTCACCCCGGATAACATGGTCGTGGCCGAGGATGACCCGCTTCAAGTGGTGGGTATCCTCGATTTTGGGGATATGGTGCACTCGTTTCTGGCCATAGACCTGGCGGTTACGATCGCATCTTCCATCCGGCGGCATACAGACCCGGTGGGTGCCGCCGCAGAGATCGTTTCAGCTTATCACGAGGTCACTCCGCTTGAGCCACTTGAACTATCCCTGCTTTATGACCTGGTGGCCATGCGCCTCACTTCCCTGATCACGATTGCCGCCTGGAGGACCGTGCTGCATCCCGAGAATGAAGCCTATATCACTGGAGGGGCCGGCTACGATTGGGAAACCCTTCAGCGCTGGTTTGCGCATGATCCCGCTGAAGCCCAAAAACGCTTCTTGCGGGCGTGTGGATTCTGGGAGTTGGAAGACGACCTTAAACATCTCGGACTGGCTGAAGAGTCGCATCAGGCACATCTGTCTCGCCGCAAGCGTTTGTTGGGACCCTGTTACTACCTGTTCTATGAACGCCCGCTGGTTGTTCTGCGCAGTCAGGGGGTCTGGTTGTATGACGAAGAAGACCGCCGTTACCTGGATGTGTATAACAATGTAGCCCATGTCGGTCACTGCCACCCGCATGTGGTCAGTGAGATCTCCCGGCAAAGCCGGCTTTTGAATACCAGCTCCCGCTANNAATGAACTGGCATGGCGCATGGCAAAACTGGTCAGCGGGAACAGCGGGGCTTTGATCAGCCAATTTGCCTACCACGGAAACAGTGACGCGATTATCCATTTCAGCACGGAATCCCTCCCAGCCGAAAAACTGCCCCCACATGTCCAAACCCTTTTGCCACCGGCTTCCAACACATCCTACCAGCAGCCAGATTCCGGTGCTGACCAGGCCATCCAGACCCTGGTTCAGCGGGGGCATCCTCCTGCCATGCTGGTTCTCGATTCTGGTTTTACCAGTGATGGCATCTTTACAGCACCTCAGGGCTTTCTCCGTACCCTGTATGCCAAGACCCGGGCTGCCGGAGGGCTGTGCTTGGCCGACGAAGTCCAGGCTGGTTTTGGCCGTCTTGGCGAACATTTTTGGGGTTTTCAATTTGATCAGGTAGTGCCAGATATCGTCACCATGGGTAAATCCATGGGTAATGGACATCCTATTGCGGCGGTGGTCACCCGCCCGGAGATTGCACAGGCGATCGCCAAAGAGACTGGCTATTTTAATACCTACGGCGGTAATCCGGTCTCTTGTGCGGCTGGGCTGGCGGTGCTGAATGTGATTGAGAAAGAAGGTCTGCAGACGAATGCCCTGCAGGTCGGCCAGTATCTCATTCAAAAGCTGGCCAGCCTGCATCAGGCCTATCCCATGCTGGGCGAACCGCACGGCGCTGGCTTGCTTTTGGGGATCGATGTCACCAAGCCAGATGGTTCCCCAGACCCGCTAAAAGCCAACCAGATCATGAATCACATGCGCGAGCGGGGCGTGCTGATCGGCACAACAGGCAAAGGACGCAACGTTCTTAAGATTCGCCCACCGATTGTTTTCCAACAGGAGCATGCTGAAATTTT
>DNGN01000069.1 GCA_003486225.1 Chloroflexota bacterium | reverse complement strand
AGCTCAAAAATAATGTTTAGCGCCTAATCACCTCCTCATTAAAGGTCATCATTAGTCCTGCAACCAGAAAATTATACAAAGTTTAGTAAATTTATGTAATTTGTTAAAAATTAATGAAACTTATGCATCATAATAGCATTTATTAATTATTTTAGTCAAGGATAATAATTTTTTTCACAATAATCTCATCCCAAAATAGATTAAATTTGATTACAAAAAGATTGTTTTTAAAGTCAGAATGGATTAGAAATGGATCATCCCCCACAACGCTTGCCCNNAAATACTGGATCACCCAGATGGTGATCGGCAGCAGGATGGCGCCGGCGATCTGGCGCAGGGTCTGGGTCTGCCAGGGCCAGGTGGAGACATGTTCCAGCATGGCATGCCCCTTCTCCAGGCTGGAGAAGGCCTTTTCCAGCGCCTCGATCCCGTCCAGGTCCTGGCGCTCCAGCCGGGCGAACAGATCCTGGATCAGCTGCTCCTTCTTGTGGTAGCTCTGGCGCAGCATCTGGTCTTTCTGGTCTTTCAGGATGCGGTGAGCGTCCAGCAGCGGCCAGACAAAGATCACCAGCGAAAACAAGGCAAACACGGAAGTGATCACCAGGTTGGTCGGGCCGTTATCCATCAGCAGCCAGATCGGTGTCGAAAGGTTCAGGCCGATGGCCGTGCTGGCCGCCAGAGAAGAAAAAGCATACAGTTCGCTCTGGTGAAACAGGTTGACCTCCGTCACATAGGCATAGCTGAAGCTGATCGCCCGCAGCTGGTGCACAGTGTGGTAGAGAAAGATCAGGTTGTTCAGCCACATCAGGCCAAAAATCAGCAGCGCAAACAACCCGGCCGGCGACGGGCTGAAGAGCGGCAGGTTAGCCGCCAGGTCCTCGCTGCCGGCCTGGCCCATGATGATTAAAAAAGCCCCCATGACCCCCAGGACCGGGATCATCCCCCATGTCAGGTTGCGCAGCGCGGTTCTCGGCATGGTGGTAAAGCGCGCCTTCAGGTCAGCGAACTGCTGGTCTCCCAGGTTCAGTGTCGGGCGCATCTTCTCCAGCACCCTGCCGGCCTGGTCATCCAATACCTGGATAAAAATGATCACATACACCAGCTGGAATAAGGATACAAAGACCATCGGATTCAGCGCCACCGCCTGGCCGGGCTGTTCCATCTTCAGCAGCAGCCATTCGACCAGGATGACAGCCCCGCTCAGGGCGGCAAAAAATAACCAGCCGGGCAGCGGCAGGCGTTCCACCCAGGCCAGCATGCGGTTATACCAGCTTGGGGAATACGTCCGAATCTCGACAAACTCTCTCGAAACCTTGGCATCTGAGGCAGCAGTTTTCATGGTCTGATCCTATCGGGTTGGATTGTTGGTGTGCAAACAGCATGCGCCAGCGAAAAAACTGGATTTTTTATTATACATGAGAAACCGGGTCCTCATGCCATCCGTGGGGCAAAAATTTTTCCCGCCTCGCCCACCGGGCGGGCATTCATCGGCTTACCCGGCAGGCAATCACATCCCAGCAGGCCGCAGATTTAAGGTAGAATCATCGGCATGAGCAAAAAGCTTTCCCGCAGAGATTTTCTCAAGATCAGCGCGCTTGGCCTGGGAAGCATCGCCATGCGCGGGGATTTCCCGCCCGGGCGCTACGAGGCTGAACCGCTGCAGCTGGGACGGGTGGCCTACGCCTCCATCAGCGTTTTCGATGCCCCGCGGGTGGATGCGCGTACCGTGGGCTACCGCTTCCGCGATACCCTGCTGAACCTGTATGAGCGCCTGGAACCGGAGACCGGGCCCAGCTACAACCCGGTCTGGTACCGGATTTGGGGCGGCTATGTACACAGCGCCTATATCCAGCCGGTTGCCGTACGGCTGCAGGCAGCCCTGGCGCGCGTCCCGCAGGCCGGCCTGCTGACGGAGGTCAGTGTGCCGTATTCCCAGCCCTACAACTTCACCAGCCAGGACGGCTGGCAGATCAACCCGGATTTTTTCCTGTACTACCGCTCCACCCATTGGATCACCGATGTGGTGGAAGGGCCGGATCAGCAGCCCTGGTACCAGATCACTGACGAGCTCGATGGGCGCTTCAAATACTACCTGCCGGCCGCCCACCTGCGGGCTTACCAGCCTCAAGAGCTGAGCCCAATCTCCAGCGATGTGCCCGAAAACGAGAAGCGAATTGAAGTCTCCCTGCTGCACCAGCGCCTGACAGCCTATGAAGGCGAGCGCGAGGTCTTCCGCACCCAGATCTCATCCGGGATCAGCCGCAGCGTACCCCAGGGACAGCTATCCACCAAAACCCCGCTCGGCACGCATTACCTGTACTCGAAGATGCCTTCCAAGCATATGGGCCAAACCCGCTTAACGGANNGACCTCGGGGACCCCTCTCTGCCCGGGGTGCCCTGGACGATGTTCTTCGCCAGCGGTGGGTACGCCCTGCACGGCGCTTACTGGCACAGCAATTTCGGCGCGCAAATGAGCCGCGGCTGTGTCAACATGAGCATGGAAGATTCACTCTGGCTTTTCCGCTGGACCACACCGGCTTTCTATTTGGAAGAGGTCAATGACCCCGGTGGTTGGGAAGTGCGCGGGAATGGCACGCGCGTGGACGTGGTAGAAAGCTAACCCCCCTGAATTGCACCACGGTCTAAGATCGAGAGGATAGGGCGTAGGAAAACACGCCGAGGATCGATACGATCGCGAAAACCATCAGCAGGACATGCACCAGCCAGGTCACGATCAGGGAAAACAGGGTGGCGGCCAGAAAATAAGTCCCCAAAAAGATATAGGCGCGGATCACCAGGCTTTGACGCCGTTGCTTCGCATCCAGCATACTGTAGCGCAGGATGCCTTTTGGAGCATACAGCCAGATCCCGGCAGCCATCAANNACAATCCCGCAGGACGCCTGGCGGGAAGGCAGCGCATAATTCCGGAGCTGGTAAAAATGGGCCAAAATCAAACGATCGTAGGCCGCATTTTCCCGGGTGACTACCCAGGTCAACTCTCTGGCCTCGCCTGCAGGGATCGCGACGCGTTGATCTCGCTCATCAACCAGGGTCACAAACCCAAAGGTGATCGTGGATCGCACCAGGGGGTTGACATCCCGATCTGTGGGATTCTCGAAAACGGCAGAGATCTCCCCAACCTCATCCCTGGTCATAAAGACCGGGCAGTTCAAGGAACTTAAACGCTCATCACTGCTCAAAGCAACGCCAAATGTGCTGGCTTCAATTTCTCCCCAGACAGATAAAGCCAACAATACAAATCCGACAAGTGCGCCTGCCAGGTACAGCACCAGGCCTGTTTTATGTGTGAATTGGTTTTCTTTTGATCGCATAAGACTCTCTATTTCCTCCATAATCATAAAGGAGAATTGTAAAAAAGGGGATTAGATTTAAATTAACATTCAGCGTTTTCGATGCCCCGCGGGTGGATGCCCGGGATTTGGATTTTGACAGGCGAGTGAAGGCTGAAATTCCCGGGAGACTATTGACAATTTAATCAATTATGATATAGTAGATAAAGTAACTTCTATTTAGGTTGGATCAAGAGAAACCTCCGTATTCTATTACTGGTTTCCTCTTACGGATCTCCCCATCTCTTGTTTCCATACACCGGGCTGCTCCCCACAGCCCGGTGGTTTTTTNNAATTTCACCCAGTTCCGCGCCAATATCATTAACTCATGCGTAAAAACCGATCGTCAGTCAGCTATTGGGAAAAATTTAAAACTCCGGTAAAATCCTCGCATGAAACTTTGGAAAAAGCTCCTTATCGTTTTCACTTTATTTGTTCTTGCCATAATTGTGGCAGGCATGGTGTGGTCAGCCAGTTCGAGCTACTCCGCAGAGCCAGCAGTTCAAGCCTACCTGGAATCCTCGGATCGGGTGCTGGTTGTGCGAGATGGTTGGGTCAGCTTCCAACCAACAGACCAATCACCAAAAGTCGGCTTTATCTTCTACCCGGGCGGTAATGTTGATCACCTGGCCTATGCCCCACCCTTACACGAGATCGCAGCCCAGGGCTTCCTGGTGGTCAATGTGCCTATGCCGTTTAATCTAGCCGTGCTGGCTCCCGAGAAAGCCCTGGACGTAATCGAGGCCTATCCTGGAATCGAAACCTGGGTAATCGGCGGGCACTCCCTTGGTGGAGCCATGGCTGCCCGGCTTGTTTATACTCACCCGGATGAAGTTCAAGGCCTGGTGCTGTGGGCGGCTTACCCGGCCGACTCAGATTCCCTGGCAGCCAGCGATATCCCTGTGCTGTCTTTGTACGGGACGATGGACGGCGTCGCGTCGCCGCGCAAGATCGAGCGCAGGTTCGAACTGCTGCCAGAGGAAACCCGCTATCTTGCCCTTGAAGGGGCCAACCATGCCCAGTTCGGGTTTTACGGCGCTCAAAACCGGGACAACCCTCCAGAAATCACTCGCCAGGAACAACAAACTCTTATTGTAAATGCCACGGTAGATTTTCTTCGATCATTTGAACCCTAGGCTGGCAAACCGCCAAACCACAAAAAAAGACCCGCCTCTGCGGGTCTTTGCGTTTGAGAGAGGGCTGCTTCATCCAGGTTTGCCGCTGGTGCGCAGAATGTAATAGGTAGCGCGTTTGCTGCCCATCTTGATCAGCACCCCCTTCTTGACCAGGTCCGCAAAATCACGGCGCAGGGTCTCAGAATGGACCTGGGGACAAAGTTCCTGGTAATCGCTGCTGGTGATGCGCGGGTTTTGAGCGAGAAAATCCAGTGCCTGCATTTGCCGGGAATTCAGGTCCATGGCCTGGAAAGGAGTGAGGTCTGGCAGCGCTTGGGCCTGAAAAGGCTGCCCATACAATGTCACCCTGAATGCACCGCCGACTTCTTCGAAATGCGGAGCACGCAGGCCGTTCTGCCGCATGGCCGTCACAACCCGGTTGAGCCCATATCCCAGGCGCTCGACAAATCCCAGATCTGAGAGCACCTGCACAATGACAGCGTTACGCGAGAATCGGGCTTTAAGCAGATTGCCCAGGTTTACCGGTCCTGGCAATTCGCCAGGGGAATGGACTTCCAAGCGGTCTGAAAAAAGATACAGGTGAATGTTGTCACCCTGCTGATTGTAATCCCGGTGCGCCACGGCATTGACCAGCAGTTCGCGCACCGCGCTGTAGGGATATTCTGGGGTATCCTGGTGGGTCAGGCCGACCATCCGCACCACGCTGCGCAGGTTGTCTTGCAGAAAGGTTTCGGCCTGGCGCAGCTGCTGCGGTAAGGTACCGGAGATATCCTGGCGCAAAAATTCGTCAGAAAAAGAAATCCCCGGGAAACGGGCAGCTAATATGGTGGCATTCGGAAGCCAACGCTGAGGGTGCTTACCAAAAAGCAGCAAAGCAGCATAAGTGGGCCGTAAAACCGCGCCATCTTTTGCCAGGCAGCCGCGCACCAACAGGGTCTGCTTCCAATCCTCATCTGGCCGGTTGAGGGCTTTGAGATAAGCCTCAATTTGATCTGCGTCCAGATCATCCAGCCCGGCGTCTGGCGCAAGGCGGGATTCGAACTGCAGCACGCCGCGTGCGACCAGCAGCTCTCTCAACTGGCGTGCCGGGAAGGGTACATTATGGTGTCCATCTCGCGCCAGATAGCGCCCTTGCAGGTGGTAAACATTGGGCAGTCCATCCGGGATACTCACCATCACTACTTGCTTTCCAGCCAGGTGCTGGACCACCGGCACAGGCAGTACCAGGACAGGGTCCACCAACAAGGATGCCTGAAAAACCAGATCAATCACCCGTTCCACGTCTTTTACGCCCTGGATATTGCCTGTGCGCGGAGAGACGCCCAGCAGCACTTTGCCCCCCTGCATATTGGCCATGGCAGCCAGGGTTTCAGAGAGTTCGCTCAGGCTGGCAGCTTCCGGGAACCAATGCAGGTGGGGACCCTTTCCCTTGGCTATCAGGGCAAGGATATTTTCGTAGCTGGCGTGGGGATCGGACATAAAAACATTATGGCACGTTTTAGGAAAGCATGCAAAGGAAATAGCAACTGGCTGAGCCTGGCAAGTACGCGCTTGCGGGGGGAGGATTTTGGCTCACCAAACAGCACAAATATTAAAGCGTCCGGCTAAAGATCAAACGTATCGTTTCGGTTCGGGAAATGGATGTTTTTGAATCCCTTCTGCTTCAATATGGCTTTTAATGGATCGGCGCCGCGTTTTTCGCCATGTACCAGGAAAACCTCTTTAACCCGGCCTTGTAAACTCATTGCATAATCAACCAGCAATTCCTGCCCTGCATGAGCAGAAAAACCTTGTATGCTGCGCACCTCGATCTTATTCTCATAAACCTCGCCGTAGATTTTCACCTGTTTAACGCCCTGCATCATCTTGCGCCCCAAGGTATGCGGTGCCTGCCAGGAAACAATCAGCAGGGTATTTTTGGGGTTGTGGATATTATGACGCAGGTGGTGCAGAACACGGCCTACTTCCATCATCCCGGATGCCGAGATAATGATCATCGGGTCCTTCCGGGTATTCAATGCTTTTGATTCTTCCACCGAACGGACATAGGTCAGCCGATCAAAGCCCAGGGCCCCGCGATGGACATCATCACGCATCATCTCGATGGCTTCCCGGTCAAAATCTTGCGGGCGCAACAGGAAGACATCGGTGGCATTGACGGCCAGTGGGCTATCCACAAAAACAGGTACATCGGGAATATCTCCCGCATCCATCATACGGTGAATGGCATACACCAGTTCCTGGGTACGACCGACAGCAAAGGCGGGGATGATCACCTTGCCCCCCCGGCCCAGGGTCTTGCTCAGCACCTGGTTGAGCTCTTCACAAGCTCGCTGGTAGGATGGGTGTGGCTTATCCCCATATGTGCTTTCCATGATCAGGAAATCCGCATCAAACGGCATGACCGGGTCTTTGAGGATCGGCATATTTGGCCGCCCAATATCCCCAGAAAACCACAATCGGTATTCACGGCCTTTCTCTTGAATATCCAGCACGATGGCCGCGGAGCCTAAAATATGACCCGCTTCTACAAAAGATGCCCGTACCCCTGGGACGACTTCAAAAGGCGTGTTATATTCCACCTTCTCCAAACGATCAATGGCCACCTGGGCATCATCCTGATTATAGAGGGGCTCCACCAAGGGCTGGCCTTTGGCTTGCCGCCGCTTATTCACATAGCGCACATCTGATTCCTGGATATGCGCTGAATCCTTGAGCATGATCTGGCACAGGTTAACGGTAGAAGGAGTGGCATAAATCCGGCCCTGATAACCGTGTTTGACCAGATTGGGCAGGTTTCCGCTGTGATCAATGTGGGCGTGTGAGAGTAAAACAGCATCGATGGTTGCAGGAGGAAACCGGAAAGCACGGTTTACGGTGTAGGTGTCCTTCCGTCTTCCCTGGAACAACCCGCAATCAAGCAGAATCGTGTGCCCATTGACCTGCAGGTAATGGGCTGAACCGGTAACTGTGCGTGCCGCACCCCAAAAATGAATCTCCATAGAACCATCCTTTGATCAGATTGGGTTTGAACCGAATGTTTCGAAGAGGTTAATATTCTTGCGTAATCTGGAAGATCTGCTCCCCATATTCCTGAAAACGCCAGGGAACGTCTTTCATCAGTTCTGCCAGTGCTTCCCTGGATTTTGGCATGGCATGCCCAATTTTTTCCAGCACATCGCGCGGCAGGACAATATCTGATTCCACCCCAATCTTTCGGGCTTTTAGCTTGCGCCAATTACGCAGCGCTTCGATCAAATTGACCACCCGCTCGTCCAGGTAAGCAGTCCGTGGACGTTTTATGGGAGCCTCTTGCTGCCCCTCCTGGACCGCCCGCAGCAGAGCCTTGCCATGACGCCGGATTTGCCCAGATGTCATGCCAGGCAGTTCCGCGAGTTCTTGCAGGGATTCGGGGGCATTTTCGGCAACCGCGATCAGGGTTTTATCTCCGATGACCTTGAATAACGGCTGGTCGAGGCTCTGAGCGCGCTCTTCCCGGTATTCCACCAGAAACTTGAGGATGGTGATTTGTTCCGGTTTGAGATCGTACACTCCGCTCACTCGCCATACATCCACACCATGTGGTTCTGGAGGCGTCCCATTCACCTGGGTCAGGCGGGAAAAATCCTCCCTGGCAATGGGCCAGCGGCTCCTTTTTTCAAGCTGGGCGGCCATCAGGTTGCGCAACCGGATCAGATAATGGGTATCCAAACTGGCGTATTCCAACATCGGACGCGGTAAGGGGCGCTTACCCCAATCGGCTCGCTGGTATTTCTTTTCCAGTTCAACGCCAAACTCTTCTTGCAGCAAACTGCTCAATCCAACCCGCTTGCGGCTCAGAATGCGGGCAGCGACCATAGTGTCAAAAAGATTGCTGAACCTGAAACCAAAATCACGCTGCAAGGTGAGCAAATCATATTCGGCAGCATGAAATACTTTTTCAATCTCGGGATTCGAAAATATTGTCCCCAGTTTGGCGATGTCATACAAAGCAAGCGGATCAACAAGAAAATCTTTGCCGGGGATGGAGAATTGAATCAGGCAAACTTTTTCCCGATAAGCAAAGAGGCTATTGGATTCGGTATCTACAGCCACAATGGGCTGGGTGTGTAAAATATCTACCAGACGATCCAGGTCGTCTTGCTTTGTAATCAATTTAGGCGTAATGTGTTTTTGGGCCATACTGAGGCTATTATAGTACAGCTTTTTTCCTACGACACAGATTTTAAAGAATAATCTTGACCTGATCCCCTGATATCCATCTTGAAACGTATCTATTTGGCGCACCAAAAGCGCCACAGGCTACCCTTTGCCAGGTGACAGCGCGGCATCCTGCCCAAACCAAAACCTGACCCCAAAAGGCAGATAGATCATCAGCATACACATGATCCAGGTCAGGGATAAATATACGGCTACCCGGCTGAAAGCATACCCTCCAACCATGATATCGGGCGGCAAAGGAATGATCGAATACCGCAGGTTGGCGGCCAGCGCGGCCAGCAGCGCGATTGTGGTTCCGACCAACAAGGCAAGCATGCCTGCATGCGCCTTGCCAGCTCTTAGGTACGCCCAACCCCCGGCCAGCATCGCCACAGAAGACAACACGGCCAATCCGCTGACCTGGACTTCATCATAATTCAACATGACCAGCACCATAGAACTGCCGTACATCATCCACGGTAACTGCGTCCGGTCTGCCATGATTCTTTGTACCAAGGGAATCGTCAGGGGCAGCCTGCCAGCGATCCAAACCATCAGGGCCACCAGGGTGAACACAAAAAACAAAAAAACCGCC
>DNGN01000049.1 GCA_003486225.1 Chloroflexota bacterium | reverse complement strand
TGTCGCCAAGTTCTTCCCGGATGGCCGCGATGTCTGCGCCTTCATAGCCCTGGAAAAGCATCTGCCAGGAAACGTCGGCCATCACCAAAGCCAGTTTTGGCACTGCGCCGTCCAGGTTTTCAAGCGCTGTTCTGGCCGCCTGGCGGGCCGCTTCGATACATTTTTCCCGGCTGCCCACCAACAAGTGTCCGACTTCATTTTCCTGCACTTCAGCGCTCATGCGCAGGCTGCCATCGGTTTCAACACGCAGCGGAGTCCTGACCAGCAGAGGCTGGCCGTTTCTCTCGATCCCTAAGGGATACAACCGAACCAGCGTATTGAGTGGCGGGAAAGACCAGTCTCGGGCTTGCCGGCCAAAGAGGCTGGCATATCCTTCAGCAGCGGTCTTATGATCCAAAGATCGGACCCAGGGGCCGTGCACCTTGGTAATCATAAACTTAGCACCTACAGGCTTCCAGCCGTGAGCGGTTCCAACGCCAACCCTCAAGTCGGGCCCAGATACAAAAGCCGCTGCCAACCCGCCGGCACCAGAACGGTTGCCTGCTAACTGGTGGGTGCGGCCTAAGCGCACATCGCCACCCGCCAGGCACCCCGCAAGCTGATAACGGCCAGGGGGCAAATTACTGACCACTTCTTCATAATTTCCGTTCAGGCCGTCTGAAACCAGCAAGAGCAGCCCCTTTTGCTCGCTTGTCAGGGATAATAAGCGGATCATTTCGCGCGTAACCTGGGCACTGTTATCCGAAAAGCCAGGCAACCAGGCTGAACGGCAATCCAGCTGATCCCCCGAGAACAATGCAACCACAACCGAGCGGCGATGGCTGCCTGTTTGTGTCAGCTCGCCGGAGGTGCTGAACCCAATCAACGGCACATCACCAATTTGCGTCTGGGCTGACATAAAAATGGCCTGAAAATCGTACTCAAAGGAAGCAATCACCACGCCAAAATCGATGTCAGCGCTGCCCAAGGTAAGACGGGCCTGGTAGACCGCGTTGGATACCGCCTCGCGGCCTTCCACGGAAAATGCCTGTCCGACAGCCATATTAACTGACATCGAGCTACACCCCCTCTTCTTCTGCTACCGGCACGGTAAAATGGAAGGTCGTGCCGCGGCCGAATTCGCTCACAAACCAGATTTTTCCGCCCTGGATTTCTACAAGGTAGCGGGAAATATTTAATCCCAAGCCGGTACCAGAGGCGGTGTCTCTGCCTTCGTCTGTCCGGAAATACTGCTGGAATATCTTCGCCTGGTCTTCCAGCTTGATACCAATCCCATTATCGATGACTTGAATATGAACCACCTGAGGCACCCCTGCTGGGTCCCACTCATTGTCTGCCAGGCGGGCGCGCAGAGTCACCTCCCCGCCTTCTGGCGTATATTTGATCGCATTGCTCAACAGGTTTGTCAGGATCTGCACCAAACGGTTTCGGTCTCCCCATACTTTCGGCAGATCGTGCGGGATATCTGCCATCACCTGGTGATCTTTCTCTTTTGCCAGACCCAGCGTGCTGCGGACAACCTCATCGACAACCTCATTCAAGACCACAGGCGAAAACTCAAGATGCAGCCGCCCGGCTTCGATGCGCGAGATATCCGCCAGATCAGAGACCAGAGTCGCCATACGCTGAATATTGGATCGGATTGTGGTCAGGAATTCCATTTGCGGTTCGGTAACCTGCCCAACACTTCCGGCGGCCAACAGGTCAGCATATCCGCGGATGGAGGTCATGGGGGTTTTCAGTTCATGAGACACGAAGGAGACAAAATCGCTTTTGGCCAGGTTGGCCCGCTGCACCTCGGAATACAGCTGGGCATTCGAGATGGCAATACTGGCGTGGTCGCTCAGACGGGTAATGAAGTCGATGGTGTTTTCATTGTAATGGTCGCCGGATAAGCTTTCCAGCAGGATCAAACCGATTACCTCTGCTTCTCGGCGGATAGGAACAGCCAACTGGCTCTGGGCATTTTCCAGCAAAGAGGACTGGGCCAGTTCCTCGGTATCCGGTTGATATAGCCGGCCTTCTCCGAGCACAGATGCCAAGGCGGGCAGATCGAGGGGCAGCACGCCTGTCTCGTATTTGGACAGTTGATAAGAATAGCCCTGGGAGGCCATCACCTGTAAACCATCTTCCACCAGCACCCCCACCAGGCCCGACATCGATTGGGACTGGCGCATGGCCCATTCAAGGGTTATTTCCATTGCCTTGCCAATGTCCAGGGAGGTGTTCAGCTCCCGGTCAATACGCTGCATGACAGAAAGCTCTTCAACACGGTTGGCCAGTTCCTGGTCTGTCTGCATATACAGGCGCACATTTTCAACCGCCACGGCTGCTTGTCCGGCAAAGGCATTCAACAGTTCCTGGTCATCGATGGTGAACGGCATTTTATTCTTTTTATTAATCACTTCCAGCACCCCAATGACACTGCCCTTGTAGAGCATTGGCACCACCAACATACCACGGGTAACAAATCCGGTTTCCTGGTCGGGTGTAGAATTCCAATCCGGGCTTTGTTCCACATTGTTGACAATCATAGGTTCCATCGATTCGGCGACCTTGCCGGCCAAGCCGATACCAACGGGTTGGCGGCTGCCAAGAAACTCATCGGCTACAGGCCCAATCACAACCTCGTACACCAATTCTTGAAGATCAGGGTCAACCAGCAGCAGGCTGCCTGCTTCACAATCTAAAATCTCGACAGCGCTGCTCATAATATCTTCCAGCAAGGGATCAAGCTCCAGGGTTGAGGTCAACCCGCGGGTCACCTCGTTGAGGCTGGCAAGCTGGCGTGCCCTGATTTCTGTTTCTTCTAACAAGCGGGCTTTTACAATGGCACCCGCAGCCTGGTCAGCAATCGCCTGCAAGATGTTATGCTGGTCCTCGGTGTAGAGGATAGCCGGGTTATAACTCCCCACGGCGATCACACCAATCACCTCGGCACCCGCGTTGAGCGGAACCCCCATCCAGGCATAGATGCCCTTTTTATTCGGGATAACCCGCCGGTTGCGGCATTCTTGCTGGTAATCGTCTGTGATGATCGGCCTGCGCAGCTGGAGCACTTCGCGTTCCAGCCCATATCCCAGCGGGATGCTCTCATTTTCCAGTTCAGAGATGCGATCATCTTTCTGCACCAAAAAAACATGGCGCAGAAGATTGGTGGCTTCGTTATACAGCGTGATGTTGAAATCATCTAGGGGGATGACCTGACTGCTCTGGGCATATAACAACTCCAAAATATCATCGAAATTGATCGTGATATTAATCCCCTGGGCTACCCGGGTCAGGACATTCATCTCATGCACACGGCGGTCTTTATCCGCCATCACCTGCGCTCGTTCAATCGCCTTGGCGGCATGATCAGCCAGATTGGAAAGAAAGTCCAGGTCGTGGCCGGTATAGCGTTCGCCGGAGGCGCGCGGGCCTAAGGCCAGCCAGCCAGAAAGGCGCTCTTGGCCTGGCAGCGCGATGAAAAGCTGGGCGCCCAAAAGTGCCAGGCGTGCGCGTTCATTTTGCAGCTGATGCGGCAGCGTGTCTTGCATATCGAGGAAAAAGGTCTTGCGCTTGCTGGATAAGCGGTGAACCAGGCCGCTGTTCCTTGGGAAGCGGATATCGGTGGTCGGTCTTCCATCTTCCCCCAATGTGGGGACGTAGCGGTCAACCAGCGCGTCATAAACATAGATATGCAGGCGTAAAGGCTCCAGATGCTGGGTCACATATTCTCGCATCAGCCCGGCAATGGCTGGGAGTTCCACCAGGTGAGAAATCCGTTCCGCATAGGAATCCATATCCTGCCGGTATGCGCCTTCACCGCGGAAGAAAATCGAATCCAGGATCAATTGGACTTGGTTACGAAACGGGTTAATTATCAAAGCCAGCACAAAGACCACAATCCCGATCAGGAAAGGGCTGTCGACTGAAACCAGATCGGTGAAGATGACGCCTAACCCGCTGATCAGCGCAGCATAGCCGGCACCTGCCAGCAGCGAGAGAATTGCATAGTACAGGGTGCGGCTGATCAGCAAATCTGTATTCACAACTCGATAGCGCAGGATTGCATAGGTGATGGATAAGGGGAGCAGCACGAGGGGAGCCAGGGCAACCACCAGCGGGATCGTAAAACTATCCAGCTGGAAAATTTTGCCAAGCAAATAGCCTGTCATCGGCAGGAGGGCCAACCCACTGCCCCACAGCACAATGCGGGACTGTTCTAATTCCACCGGGGAGATGCTGGAGTAGCGCCGTACGATCAATCCGATCATAAACACCAACAGGCATAAAACCACCAATATCCATAAGGGCTGCCTGGATTCAGTGAATTGTGTGGGGAAATTGTAATTTTGCAGGGTCGAGACTGCATAGCCTGCCAGACCGATACCCACCAGATAGCCTGCCCAGCCTATATACGGGGAGCGGTGATAGAACCGGTATGGTTTGGGAAAAAGCAGCCAGAAATGCAGGAAAGCGCCAATAGATATACCCATTGAGAACAACCAAACAATCACCAAACGTTGGGTACTCCAGAGGTCGAACCAGCAGGCCAAGGCTAAAGCCAGAGAGGCTGTCAGGATACCAAAAACCCTGGCCGATGGGTCATCCAAACGAACACGTACAGCCCAAAAACCTGCCCCCAGAAAGCCTACTGCCAGGACGAAAGGCAGGAAGAAATACATCATGCGCTCATAATTGGAGAAATTCCCCAGCTGAACAGTCTGGGACATAATATGGCCGCTGCGCGCCTGAAGCAATAACTCTACCTGGTCCCCCACCTGATACTGGCTCAGCACCTGCTGCAAATCCAAGACATGCTGCACTTCCTGCGCATCAATAGCTAACAGCACATCCTGGTTTGGGATCTGTTCCAGAAAGGTTTGCTTTTCCCATTCGTAGCGCGGCTGCTGCTCATTGCCAATGACCATAGCAGGGTCTACAAAAAAGCCCAATGCGGGCTGATCGAACCAGCTAAAAGCCAACACTGCAGCAACGATCAATAAGAACAGCGCCAAGACCTGAAAGCCTAACACCAGCAGTGGAGCTAGGCGATTCCAAAATTCATTGGCGGAGACAGCAGAAGTGTCGAATGCTTTTGCTTCATCCATATATTACAATTGTATGCAAGAGTCTTACCAGAAACAAGATAAGTTCAGTGACATCTCAATGACAGTTTCATACGCTGAAGCAAAAGGACTTGATTTTTTGGCGAACAGGTCCTTATTTTTTGTCCGGGCGGTCAAGTATGTTAGCAATTTGCTAGTTTGGTTTAGAAAATTCAGCCGCCTGTTCCACATAAGATAAACTCTGATGGCGGAAGTAAGTATTATACAAGTCGGCATAATGTCCGGCGGCGGAAAGCAAGCCATCGTGGTTGCCTTCTTCAATAATGTGTCCATTTTCAAGCACGATGATGCGGTCGGCTGCCCGCACAGTTGAAAGCCGGTGGGCGATCAGGATACTGGTCGTATCGCGCAAGATCATGTTGAGCCCTTGCTGGATCTGCCATTCAGTAAAGGGATCAATGCTGGCGGTGGCCTCATCGAGGATAAAAATAACCGGTCGCTGGACCAGCACTCGCAGCAGGGAAACCAGCTGGCGCTGCCCCATCGAGAGACGCCCACCGCGCTCCCCGACCTCTGTTTCCAGGCCATGCGGCAGGGTTTCCAGCCATTCCCCATCCCCAATCCGTTTTGCCAGGGATAATATTTCTGAATCTTTGGCATCCGGGTTGGCATAGCGAATATTTTCCACTACTGTACCTGAAAACAAGAACGGGATCTGAGAGACAATCCCCAGGTGCTTGCGATACTCGATCAGGTCCAGGCTGCGAATATCGATGCCATCGATCAGCAATTTGCCGGACTGGAACTCATAGAAGCGCGCTACCAGCTTGGCAACAGAAGATTTTCCCGCTCCAGTATGCCCCACCAGGGCAATATTCTCCCCGGGCTGGATGTGAAGATCGAACTGATTGAGCACTTTTTCCTGGTCAGTATAGGCAAAATCCACCTGCTCAAACAAGATCTCTCCCCGNNAGGGGCGGCACCGGGTTCTGGCTGACCTGAACCACTTTCGGTTCAGCATCGATCAGGGCGAACGATCGTTCGGAAGCCGAGAGCCCGGACTGCAGTTGAGTCCAGAAAGAGGACAAGTTCAGCACCGGGAACCAGAAACGATCCAATGACTGCATGAATAAATACCAAGATCCGAGAGAAACAACCCCGGCAGCAGCCTGCATCCCACCAACATACAACAGCAAGGCCGTGGCAAAACCACCCAGTGTATTCAAGGACGGAAAAACCAGGGCCAGCACAAAACCGCGCTGCAGGTTGACCTTGAAGGATGACTGGTTGGCGTCATCAAATTCGCTGAAGATCGATCCTTCCTGTCGGAAGTTCTTTGCCACACTGATCCCACTGACCGTTTCTTTAATGGCCGCATTGACATTCCCCATCGCCCGCATGCCGCGCCGGGTGACTTTGCGAGCCATACTGCGAAAGCCGATGGCTACCAGGAAGACCAGCGGCATGGTGATCACCAACCACAGCATCAGCTGGGGTTCGACAGAGAACAAGACAAAAGCTACCAGGCCAGCCTGTACCAGCTGGGTGACCAGATCGGTCACCAGGATCACCACCTGGCCAAATTCGCGCGTATCCGAGGTGATGCGCGAGACAATTCTGCCGGAAGAATACTCGTCGTAAAAAGAAAGGTCATGCCCTGCAGCTGCCCGGAAAGCCTGCACGCGGATCTCCATAATCACATCCTGGGTGACACGGGCCAGCAGCCTGCGGCGCACCCAGTTCCCACCCCAGGAAAAGAGGCCTGAAAACAGCACTGCTCCACTTAAGATCCAAATCTGGCTGGATTGCATCTGCTGGCTGAGCTCATCGACTGTCCGGCTGACCAGCACGGGAACCGCAGCACCAGAGACAGCGATCAATGCCAGAAAGAAGGACACGACCAACAGCGGCTTGGTATGCGGCTTGAAGTAGTTGATAATCCGCTTGACCAATTCTTTATCTGAGTATTGGCGGTCGTATGATTCTGTATCTAAGCCTGAAAAGAATCCCATACTTAATTTCCTGCGCTATTCACTAAAAATTCTTCGATACGCTTCAGAAGAAGAGAGAAGATCTTCATGCTTTCCGACGGCTTCTACCCGCCCTTTTCGCATGACGATGATCAAATCTGCCCAGCGTATCTGGGAAAGCCGGTGAGTGATGATGAAAGTGGTGCGGCCTTTGGCCGCGGCGTAGATCGCCCGCTGAATTTTATCTTCCGTTGCGCTATCAATCGCACTGGTTGAATCATCCAGCACCAGAATGCGCGGATTGGTCAGGAAAGCCCGCGCCAGAGCCAAGCGCTGGCGCTGGCCACCAGACAATGTCACGCCACGCTCCCCGATCACGGTGTCATAGCCGTCCTTAAATTCCATGATAAATTCATGTGCCTGCGCAGCCTTGGCCGCTGCAATAATCTGCTCATCTGTGGCATCCTGGTAGCCGAAGGCAATGTTCTCTTTAATCTTGCGAGAGAACAGGAAAATATCCTGCTCGATGATCGAAACCTGCTGGCGCAAGGCTTCTAGTTGCCAATCGCGCACATCCATGCCATCCACCAACACCCGCCCCGCATCAATATCGTAGGTGCGGTTGATCAGCTTAACCAGACTGGTTTTACCGGTGCCGGTTTGCCCCACAATGGCTACAGTTTTGCCGGGAGAAACTGAAAACGAAACCTGATGGATGGCCTGGTCTTCATCATCTTCATAGGCGAAGCTGACGTTCTCGAACACAACTTCTCCGCGCATCTCCTGGTCGTATCCAGAGATGTTTTGGTCAAGATCGGTTTCCTTATTGATCAGATCCAGAATGCGGCGAGCCCCAGCGATGCCCAAAGACACCTGAGAATATGCGAAGATCGAGGCAAATGTAGGAAAGCCAAATAACTGCAGCAGTCCAAAGTAACCCACCACTTCACCCGCAGAGAGCAGGCCGTCCTTGAAGAGAATCAGGGCATGCAGCAAACCCGTGGCAGTGACTACCCCTAACAACAGCAGGGGGAAATAACGGGCTTCAATATCCCCCTGACGCACCGAAGCATCCCGAAAATCCTGGGCATTGTCTTCGAAGAGCAAGATCTCACTTTCTTCCTGCGCCATCCCCTTAACCGTTTCGATGCCATCCAATGCCTCTGCCAGGCGGGTATTGAGTTTGCCAAAGGTGCGCCGCACCCGGTTGGAGACTGGTTCAAGCTCCGATAGGTACTGCCAAACAAGTAAAAAATACAATACCAGGAAGACCAGCGGCGTGGCAATCAGCGCAGGGTGATATCTGGGCGCCATAATGATCGGCAGCAGAATAAAGTTGGCAGACCCAATCACCAGGTTAAGGCCCGGGCTGAACATAAAGTTGATCTCGCGCACATCGTTGGTGGCGCGCGCCATGGTATCCCCAACCGGCTGCAGGTTGTGGAAGGTCATGCTTTTACCCAGCAGGCTGACATACAGCTCATCGCGGATGTTACGCTCAAACAGCTGGCCTAACCACTCGGCACTGAAATTACGGCCGAACTGCAAAATGCCGCGCACGAGCTGGGTCCAGACAATTGTCCAAACAAAACCAAGCAGCAAGTCACTGCGCGGTGGGGTTTCCAAAATGGCGTTGAAAGCATCCCCAACCACCACTGGCACGATGGCTGCCAGGTAAGCATTGCCAAACGCACCGATCAGGATCAAGATGCCGATATACCAATAGCGCACAAAATGGGAAAGGATCCAGCGTACCGGACCACTGCGATTGGTTTTATATCGATTTGGCAGGGTAAACTCTGCAGCCAGATCAGGAGATATGGAGGTGCTGGTCATTATTCTTCGTCCGGGAAGGGCATTTTGGCCGCTAATTTATAAGGGCCAAATTTAGGCAAAGACTCAAAAGGTACGCGCCGCAGGCGCTCGTTGTGGGTGCTGATTTTATAGGCATATCCATTGCGATGCAGTAATGGGATCGCCCGGCGTTGTTCATTAAAGTTATCGCGCATCACTTCTGAATGGAAGCGGTAGTTCTCAAATTCATCCGGGATGCGCTCAAAGATAAATTCAAAGGCAGCCAAAAACTGGCGTTGGTACTCCGCATCCACTACCTGCAGGTTGCTGATCACCCAGCACTGCTCTTCATACTCCCAATAATAGGATAATCCGAGGAGTTCTCCCTGAGAATCAATATAGGGGAAGAATGGGAACTGGCGGCATGTCAGGCCGCGGAAAGAACGCTGGCACAAGCTGGGCCCCAGGCATTCCACCAGGATCATTGACCCGGGCGTCTCCCGCTTAAGGCGCGCCACTTCTTTGGCCGCCTCTTCAGGTGTATCCACACAGTTTTCAGCATTCCACTCGAACCAAAGGTCTGTGTTGGCCTTCAGGTAGTCCCATTCTTCCTGATAGACGGTGGGGACCGCTACACAGATGTCGCAGCAAAAAGGTTTGCCCCCTTCATTATAAGGAGCACACTTTTTACCGCAGTCAAGCGCAGTAATGGGTGCATCGAATTTTGAATATAGATCACGAATTTCTTCGCGGGTAAAGTGCATTTTCTCCATATTTGGCAAGCATACCACACAATCAGATAATTATTATAGCAGGCTGCTTTTAACTGCTTAGAACCAGATGTAGATGTAAATCAGGGTATTTAATTGAGGTTTTTCTTCAGTTGCTCAATTTTATAAAAGACTATACACTTAAACCACTCCCAACCAGGGATTGGCTGGTTCATACAGCAATAAGGATATTAGATATGGCAAGAAAAAGAACTTCCGGTGAAAAACATACCATGATCTTTGTCCGGCACAGCCTGACCAGGGTCTTTCGAAACCTGATCGTTGTTAACATNNGGGTTTGGGATCATCCTGCTGAGTGTGATGTTCCTTTCATTGCTGCTGCGCAACAGCGGCTTTGCCCAGGCCAAATCGGATCACATATTACTGGCAATCCCCTTCTTCCGGATCAAAATCCCGTACACAATCGTGGAAAATGTGCGCATGGTGCAGTTCAAAGACCTGTACGAACGCAAGAAAATGAGCTGGTCGCAAAAGCGGTTCCTGACCCCTTACTTCCCTAAAACCGTGGCCACCATCAATCTATCTAGATACCCAATCGCAGAAGGACTGCTGAGAATCTTCCTGCCCAGCTATCTCTTCATCCCCAGGGAAAAGGGGAAAGGATTTGTGATCTATACAAAGTATTATCTGGAATTTAACACCCAGGTCGACAGCCG